>DATAGL010001023.1:0-3128 GCA_036263755.1 Chitinophagaceae bacterium
CGCCTGAACCTCGATGCCAAGATCAGCAATTATATCTCAGCCAACGTGGGCATTACCGCCCGGGAAGAACAGCGCAATTTCCCCACGGTCGGAGCCGGTGATATCTTCCGGATGCTTATCCGCGGCAAGCCCACTGAAGTAGCGATATGGCCCGGCGGCCAGCCCGGCATCGACATCGAAAACGGGCAGAACCCGGTGGTGGTGACCACCGGCGCCACGGGATACGACCGCAACACCCGCGATTACATCCAGACCAACGGCCAGATCGACATCCGCAATCCCTGGATCAAGGGCCTGAAGATCACGCTGCAGGGCGCGCTGGACAAGTTCAACGGCCGCACGAAGCGGTGGTCGACGCCCTGGTCGCTGTACAGCTGGGATAAGGTTACGTATGAAGCCGACGGCGTTACCCCCAAGCTCACGCGTACCGTGCGCTCCACCTTTACCGATCCGCAGCTCCGGCAGCAGGACGAGGAAGAACTGCGCATTGCCCTGACCGGTATGATCAATTACGAGCATTCCTTCAACGATGCGCACAACATTACCTTCCTGGCCGGTATCCAGAAAGAGACCCGCGAGGGCGACAACTTCTTCGCCTTCCGCAGGAACTTCATCTCGCCGGCGGTGGACCAGCTCATCGTGGGCGGCACCGGCCAGCAGGACCTCGGCAACAGCACCAACCTGGGTACCAGCATCTTCGGCGAGCAGGCCCGGCTTTCTTATTTCGGACGCGCCGCCTACAACTACCGCGAGAAATACCTGGCGGAATTCGTATGGCGGTACGACGGCTCCTACATCTTCCCCGAAGTGGGCCGCTTCGGATTTTTCCCCGGTATCCTCGTGGGCTGGAACATCGCCCGTGAGGATTTCATGCAGGACGTGTCGTTCCTGAGCGCCCTGAAGCTGCGCGCTTCTTACGGCCAGCTCGGAAACGACCGCGTGGAAATCAACGGCGTACTGCAGGAATATGCCTACCTGCCTACCTATTCCCTCAGCGGCGTGCAGGTGATCAACGGCCAGCTCGTGCGCACGCTGAACGAAGTGCGGGTGCCCAACCCGAACTTCACCTGGGAGGTGGCCAACAACGCCAACTTCGGCATTGAAGGTGGCCTGCTGAACAACCGCATTTTCTTTGAATTCGATGTGTTCAACAACCAGCGGAAGCAGATCCTGATCAACCGGGGTGGCTCCACGCCCCAGAGCTCCGGTATCAGCACCCTGCTGCCGCCCGTGAACCAGGGGCATGTAGAGAACAAAGGCTGGGAATTCCGCGTCGGCTACAACGGTCAGGTGAACAAGGACTTTACCTTCCAGGTCAGCGCCAACGGTGGTTACGCCAAGAACAAGATCGTGTTCTGGGACGAGAACCCCGGCGTACCGTCCCACCAGCGGGCTACGGGCCATCCGTCCGGCACCAGCGGCCAGGCCTTCCTGGCGTATGTGTACGACGGTGTGTTCCGCGATGCCGCGGAGATCGCCGGTAACAAGATCGACTATTCGGCCGTGGAAACCAGCCTGCGCCCCGGCGATATGAAGTTCAAGGACATTTCCGGTCCGGACGGAAGACCCGACGGCAAGATCACGAACCT
This sequence comes from Chitinophagaceae bacterium, assembly GCA_036263755.1. GTDB lineage: Bacteria > Bacteroidota > Bacteroidia > Chitinophagales > Chitinophagaceae > Flavisolibacter. The sequence continues at coordinate 1,590 of DATAGL010001023.1, forward strand.
GGATCAGACCCGCCTGGACAAAACCCGCGACCCCCGCTTTACCGGTGGCCTGAACATCAACATCAGCTACAAGAACTTCGACCTTTCGGCCCTGTTCCAGGGTGCTTCCGGCGGCCTCCAGCTGCTGAATTTCAACGAGACCGGCGAATTCGGCAACTGGCTGCAGTGGGCGTACAACAACCGCTGGTCGGTGGAAAACCCCAGCAGCGAGCACCCGCGCCTGTTCAGCCGCACCAACCGGTATTATGCCAGCTCGCACGGAAACAATACCTACTGGCTCCGGGAGAACAATTATGTACGCTTCAAGAACCTGGAAGTCGGTTACACCCTGGGATCCAACATCAGCCAGCGCGCCGGCATCAGCCGCCTCCGGGTGTATGTCAGCGGCCTGAACCTGGTCACCTGGGAGAAGTTTGGTTTCTGGGATCCGGAAACCATAGCCTCCAACGGTTATGCTTATCCCCAATCAAGAATTCTGAGCTTAGGCGCACGGGTAACCTTTTAAAAGCAGTTTATGAAAAAGAACATACAACAAGCACTCTTCATATTACTGGTGGGGGCCAGCACCCTTACCGCGTGTAAAAAGGACTTTCTGAATACGGAGCCGCGCGACCAGGTACAGGCCAGCGAAACCTGGCGCGACCCGGCCCTGGCCGAGGCATTCGTGAACGGCATCTACGGCGGCCTGTACGAAGGCGGATTCGACGAGCAGATGCTCGCTTCCATTACTGATGAAGCGATCTTCACCCATGCCGGCCGGGGCATCAACACCATCAACCAGGGCAACCTGAACGCCGACAATACCGGCTGGGTGAACCGCCATACGAACTGGCTGGACCTGTACAACTTCATCCGGACGGCCAACATCGCCATCGAGAACCTGCCCAACGCCGAACTGACCGACCAGGGGCTGAAAGACCGGCTGCTGGGCGAAGCCAAATTCCTGAGGGCTTATTATTACCACCAGCTGCTGCGCTTTTACGGTGGCGTTCCGCTGATCACCAAAGTATACGGGCTCGGTGAGGACTATACCGCGGAGCGGAACACCTATGCGGAAGTCAGCGAATTTATCCTTTCGGAGACCCAGGCTGCCTACGATCTGCTGAAAGGCAAAACCCGGGTTCGGGGCCGCGCTACCGACCTGGCCGCCCTCGCGCTGATTTCCCGCCAGCGCCTCTACGATGCCAGCGACCTGCACGATATGCCTACGGCCAGTGCCAAATCAACGGTGATTTCGGGTTTTGCCAATAAGGACCTGCTGGGCTTTACCTCCGGCGACCGTATGGCACGCTGGACCGCCGCGAGGGACGCAGCCAAAGCCGTGCTCGATGCTGCCGGCTCCGGCTACAAGACCGACCTGACGGCACCCGTTTCACCCGAACAGGGCCGCAAAAATTACCTGTCCATCGCCATGGGCGGCGCGAGCAAGCACCCGGATGCCGATCCGGCCGTGGCCAGCACCAATGAGCTCCTGTTCGTACGCACCTTTACGCTGGAACGCTCCGAGGGCGCCCAGCAGCACGGGCTGCGCCAGGGACC
>DATAGL010001024.1:0-8147 GCA_036263755.1 Chitinophagaceae bacterium
TGCTCGATGATCTCGATGGTGGTGCCGCGGATGATGTCCTGCTCCACCAGTTCGCCGGTGACCGCATCCACAAACGATCCGGACAGGCCTGCATCGGGGCCGTCGTAATTGTCCTTTTCGCAGGAGCTGAAGCCCAGCAAGGCTGCGATCAGGAGGAAAGAAAATGCCTTCATGGTAAGTAGTTTAATGCTTTAGGGATTAGTACTGCGGGTTCTGAACGGCTCCGTTGGCGCCCACTCCGGGAATGGGCCTGTAATAGGAACGGGGCTCGAAGGTGCGGGCATTGCTGTTGGGCACATTCACGCGCACGAAAATGTATTTCACGGCGGGCAGGGCGCGAAGGTCCTGCAGCGGCAGCAACGCATGCATCATGCGGTTGTTGAACTCCGTATGGAATTCCCGGCGGCGGATGAGGTCCCAGAACCGCTTGTTCTCGAAGGCCAGCTCCACCCGGCGCTCCCGCTGCACATTTTCCGCCGTCAGCGGAATGATAGTGGTATGGCCGGCCCGGCGGCGGATGGCGTTCAGTGCCTGTTCGGCTGCTGCCGCATCCCCCTGTCCGCTTTCCACGACCGCCTCGGCAAAGTTCAGCAGCACTTCGGCATAGCGGAACTCCATGAAATCCGTGGTGCTCTGGTTCCAGCCGGGCACGATCGGGTTGTTGCTGTTCATGAACTTTTTAAAGGAAAAGCCCGTGCGGGTGTTGTTGCCGCCGTAGGTATCAAAGCCGGAGTACATGCTCACGTCGGCCGCGCCGTAGGTATAATAGGTGGTACCGTTCAGGGTGATCTGGTCCTTTGTGCGGATCACCGCTTCGCCGTTGGGCTTTACATAGCCGGCCTGGATAATGATCGGCGTGTTCTTGAAAAGCGTCCCGGGAAGGATGGCCGTTCCCCAGAGGCGGGCGTCCTTATCGCGGAAGATCTCGTTCGGGTTGTCAAACCGCAGGTACTGCTTCGCAGGATCGTAGCCGTTATAGTCGGTTACGTTGCCGTCGGCCGTCGTCACCACGGGGGCAGGGGCGCCAGGATTTGTGTAGCTCTCGTACACGTCCACGAGGTCGAGCGTCGGGTTCATCCGGCCGGGGTGCGGCCAGCCATTGGCCACCTGCGCCGGCTGGTACCAGATATCGTAGTTGTGGCCCAGGTTGTTGCCGGGCAGGGTAAAGCCGCGGATATAAATGGCTTCCTCCGCCGCGCTGTTCGGGTCGAGGAACAAGGTGCGGTAATTCTCGGCGGCTTCCGCGGGAGTAGCGGGGCTGGGCCGGTAGAGGGAGAACTGGCCGGAAACCATGATGGCCTGTGCCGACTCGATGCATTCCTGGTAATAGCCGGCGGCCAGCGAAGGGGCCAGGCCCACCAGCTTCCCGTCGACAGCCGTACCGGAAAGCGGTGCGCGGTTGCCGAATTTGGCCAGGGAAGCGGCATGCAGGGCTGCACGCGATTTGAGGGCATGGGCCGTCCAGCGGGAAGCACGGCGTCCTTTTTCGGTACCCAGGTTGGCAATGGCGGCGTCGCAGAGTTCCAGCACGTAGTTCCAGGTTTCCTCTTCCGTGCTGCGGGGCACTTTCAGCGATTCGGGATCACCGGTATACACCTGCGAGCTCCGGATCAGCGGCACCCCGCCGTAGCGCTTGGCCAGACCGAAGTAGGCAAATGCCTTGATGAAAGAGCTTTCCCCGATGAGGGCTGCCCGTTCATCTTCCCTGATGGGGAGCGTGGGGATGGCATCGATGAGGAGGTTGACATCGCGGATCAGTTTATAGCCCTGTTCCCACCAGCCGAAATCGCCGTCGCCGACAAAATCGCCGAACTCGGAATGCACCGCTTCATCGGTAACCATGGCGGGGGCAAAACCACCGTTATTGGGATCGCCGCCATTGAAGTTGAAGCCCTGGCGGAAATAGGCAAAGTCCTCGGCCGGAAGCTGGAAATACAGGTTGGCCATGTACAGCTTCACGCCCTGCGGGTCGCTGAAGATCGCGGAGGCCGGCAGCTTGTCGGTGGGCTCCAGGTCCAGCACCTTTTTGCAGCCGAGCAGTTGCACCGCCAGGAACAGGGCGGCTATGCGTAGGGTCATTTGTTTCATGAGCTTAGTTTAAAAGTTTAGGTTGACGCCGAAATTGAAGTTCTTCGTCAGCGGGTAGTTGAAGCCGGCATTGAACAGGCCTTCCAGGCGCTCCGGGTCGAACGGCTTCACGAAGGGATCGGCAAAAGTGAGCAGGTTGAACCCGTTGGCATAGACCCGCAGCCGCTGGATGCCGGCGCCCCGGTACCATTTCGAATTGAGGGTATAACCCAGCTCGAGGCTTTTCAGGCGCAGGTAGGATGCGTCTTTGCGCCATACCGAGCTTTCGCGGTACATGCTGCCCACATCGTTAATGAACCGGGAGGCCGGCCACTTGCCGGGGATCCATTCGCTCTTCGGATCGTAGGGGTCGGCCTTGTGCCAGCGGTCGAAAAAGTAGGCGGGCGTGTTGCCGCGGAAGGCCAGCATTTCGGCATATACTTCACTGAACCGAACCGAGTACATGGCGGCTCCCTGGAACAGCACGTTCACGTCGAAGCCCTTATAGGAACCGTTCAGGGTGAGGCCGTAGTTGATGCGCGGGTTCTTGCGGCCGCCCGGGTTCAGGTCACCGTTGTTGCCTACGGCCCCCGTGAAGATCGGCAGCATATCGCCGTCGTTGATCAGGCCGTCGTTGTTGATGTCGGCATATTTGAAATCACCGGGCAGTTCGCGGATGTTGGCCTGGTCGCCGTTCTGCAGCGGGTAGGCAGCAATTTCCTCGGCCGATTGGAACTGGCCGGCATAGGTAAAGCCCCAGACGATGTCGTTGTAACGGTTGGCCTGGCCGTTGCGCCAGCGGTCGTAGGAGTTCAGGAAGGGCCCGCGCTCCACGTACAGGTTCATCGTGCGGGCGTAGTTGAAGTTGCCCGAGATGTTGTACTGGAAGTCGCGCACCCGGCCGTTGTGGCCGACGGTGAATTCAAGGCCGCGGGTCCGGTTGCTGTTCAGGTTCTCCTGAGGCAGCGAGGCGCCGAAGGTGTTGGGGAGCGACAGGTTCCGGAACGCCGGCAAGCCTTCCTGTACGCGCTGGTACACATCGAACTCGAACGTCAGGCGGTTGTTCCAGAGACCCAGGTCGATGCCGATGTCCGAAGTTTTGGCCGTGGCCCAGGTCAGGGCCGGGTTGACGATGCCCGGCGACTGGATGCCGTTCGTCAGCTGGCCGTTCTGGAATTCGTAGCGGCCGCCGCCACCGCCCAGGGAGAAGGCCTGGATCCACTGGTACGGAATAAAGCCTTCGCTGGAAGCCACCTCACCGTAGGAAGCGCGGAGCTTCAGGTTGGAAAGGGCCGGCACGCGGTTACGGATGAAGTTCTCCTCCGAGATCCGCCAGCCGCCCGAAATGATGGGGAACAGGCCCCAGCGGCTTTCCGGCGGGTAGGCATAGGTGCCCATGTAGCGGAAGGCCACTTCCAGCAGGTATTTTTTCTTGAAGTCGTAATTGAAGCGGCCGAGCACCGACTGGTTGGCGGTCTGGCCTTCCGATCCCGAATTCGTTTGCCCGTTCTCGGAAGCTCCGCCGAACTGGTCCACGGTGTAAAAATCATAGAGGCGTCTCAGGAAACCGTTGCGGCCCCACTCCTGCCGCTGTTCAAACACCAGGGTACCGGCCAGCGAATGGTTCGCAGCGATGGTGCGGGCATAGTTGGCCTGGGCCTGAAGCGTCAGGCGGTTGAAGTTGCCGAAGGAGTTGGCGATTGAGGCCTGTCCCACCCGCTGCGGCGATTCTACGTAGGTTTCATTCACATACGTATACAGCTTGTAGGGCCGGGACACATCCTTGCCCTGGTCGCTGTTCATATCATAGGCGGCCAGCCCGCGCAGCGAAAGCCCGCGCACGAAGGGCACTTCGTAAGTCAGGGCAAAGGTGGACTGCAGGTTGCGGTTCACCTGCTCGGAATAGCCGGTGATGTCGCGGTTGGACAGGGTAAGGGGGTTCTGGTTGGAAGGCGTGACCACCGCGGGGTACAGCGGGTTCCCGTTGGCATAGGGCTTTTCGGTAGGCAGGGTCACCCGCGTGCCCTTGAAGATGTTGAAGAAGTTCTCCCCCGGAGTTGTGCGGATGTCGTAGCGGCCGCCGATGAGGATCTCCGCCTTCAGGTGCGGCACCAGCTCGGTCGTGATGTTCGAGCGTACGTTGAAGCGTTTGTAGTTCAGGTCATTGCTGCGCAGCAGGCCGCCTTCGTCGAAATACCCGAGCCCCACGTAGTACTGGGTGCGCTCGCTGCCCCCGGAGGCCGACAGGTTGTGCTGCTGCTGCAGGGCCGTTTTCTTCATGGTGACGTCGTACCAGTCGGTGCTTTCATAACCTGGAGCGCCGTCGATGTATTTCTGCAGTTCCTCGCGCGTCACAAAGGGAGCGCCGGTACCGAAGATGGCGGCATCGTTGCGCATCTGCATCCATTCGGAAGCGGAGGCCATGCGGGGCACATCGGTAGGCCGGGCAAAGCCCACCACGCCGTTGTAGTTAAAGGAGGCACGGCCGCGGGTGCCTTTCTTGGTCGTCACGATAATGACGCCGTTGGCGGAACCAAAGCCGTAAATGGCAGCCGAAGCATCTTTCAGGAAAGAAATGCTTTCAATGTCATCGGGGTTCAGGCGCTGGAACTCGGAGGAGCCGTCGCGGATCACCCCGTCGATCACGTACAGCGGCGTACCGAAACCCCGGATGTTGATCGTGTTGTCGAAGGTGCCCGGCTCGCCGCCCTGCTGGCGGATCTGCAGCCCGGCTACCTTGCCCTGGAGCTTTTGCGCCAGCGAAACATGGGTGGTGGTCTGGATCTCACGGGCGGTAATGTTGCTCACCGATCCCGTCAGGGTTTCCCGGCGCCGTGCGCCGTAACCCACGACCACCACGCCGGTCAGCTGGTCGTCCTGCGCGGAAAGCTGCACATCGATCACCGTGCGGTTGTTGATGGTTTCGGTGAGGGTGCGGCGGCCCACGTAGGAGAACACCAGTTCGCGGGCATTGGCGGGTACGCTGATGGCGTACGTACCTTCATTGTTGGTAGCCGCTCCCGCCGTGGGGTCGGTGCTGCCGCCGACCGTTATGCTGACGCCGGAAAGCGGGGCGCCGTTCTGGGCATCGGTCACTTTGCCCGTTATGGTCCGCTGCTGGGCCGCCCCGAAAAAAGGAACGAGACACAGCAGGAAAAAGCAGTATAAAACAGGTTTCAGGTTCATAAAAATTTAATTAGAGAGTAGTAGCAATGGGGAGCAGGCGGTCCGTACCGGCGCCCTGCAGGCACCGGCTGTTCCTCCTTCGGAGGCGGTCCGTGTTCCCGGTGGAGTACAACAGGGAGGGAACCGGTGCGGGCAGGGCGCAGGGGTTGTCCCCTGGTGCGCCGGAGCAGGAGCGGCGGCGGCTTTTCTACATACTGTTTCATCATATAGCAGGCTGTTTAAGAGTAACCATTACGGTCGGGGGACGGCTTCGGTCAGGGGTGCGGCGGAGCCCCTTCCCCACTGTTTATTCGGCTTCGGTCCCATTTCCAGTTCCAGGTGGCCGCCGGCCAGCAGCTGTTCGTGCGTGAACCAGGGCGTATCCAGGGGCTGGCCGTTCAGGCGCGCCCGCTGGATGTATTTGTTCACTCTGGAATTGTGCTGCGCCGTTACCCGGAACTGCTTTCCGTTCGGCAATTGCACGCTTATTTTTGAAAAGACGGGGCTACCGATGGTATATACCGGGAGGCCGGGCGTCACCGGATAAAAACCCATGGAAGAGAATACGACAAAGGCCGTCATTCCCCCGCCGTCCTCATCCCCCGGGATCCCGAAGACCGAATCGTCAAACCAGAGGTCCAGCAGGAAACGGACCCGCTTCTGCGTTTTCCAGGGCGCATCGGTCACGTTGTACAGGTAGGGTATATGAAAGGAAGGCTCATTGCCCATCGAAAACTGGCCCACGAGACCGGTGGCATCGGGAAACTTCGCGTTGAATTCGTATTTGCTCCGGCCAAGGTCTTCGCGGAACAGCTGGTCCAGCCGCTCCTCGAAGGCCCTGGTCCCGCCCATCAGGCCGACCAGTCCCGGTACATCGTGCTGTACCTGCCAGAGATAGGTCCAGCCGTTGTTCTCATCGTAATAGGCGCGTCCGCCCATGCCCCCGTCGAACTTCGGGTCGATGGACACCCAGGCCCCCTTTTCGTCTTTCGGGTAAAAGAAGCCGGCCTGCGGGTTCCAGACGTTCCGGTAATTTGAAGCCCTCTCCTGGAACCGCTTGTAGTCGTCTTCAATACCCAGCTCGCGGGCCAGCTGGCCCACGGCCCAGTCGTCATAGGCGGCGCCCAGGGTGACGGCCACCGACTGCCGGTTTTCGAAGGGGTCGACCGTGCGGTTCGTTTCCTTTTCCTCTTTCTGCAGGGCAGGGAAGTACCCTTTCTGGTGGTAGAACACGTCGAGGTCGGCCTTGGGCCCGTTGCGCCAGGGAATCATCGTCGCTTCATCGGCGTTCTTTTTCATGCCCGCGTAGGCCTGCTGCACGTCGAAGCGGCGCAGTCCCTTCCGGTAGGCATCCAGGAAGACCACAGAGGAATGGAAACCGTTCATACAGGCATGGTCGCCGAACAGCACGGGAAAAGTGGGCATCCATCCGCTCTGCCGGTACATCTCCACGAAGGATTGCAGCATGTCCTCCTCGCCGGAAGGATCCAGGATGGAACGGAGGGGATGGTGCGCAAGGTAGCTGTCCCAGGTCCAGTCGTCCACGTAAAAAGGCCGGTTGGTAGTGTGCACCTTGCGGTCGAAGCCGCTGAAGTAACGGCCGTTCTCCGTTATATCCACCATGCGCTCATAACACCGGTAGAGGGCGGTATAAAACGAGCGCTTTTGTGCGGGCGTGCCACCTTCGGTGCGTACCTGGTCCATGACTTTTTTCCAGGCGGCGAGGCCCCGTCCTTTCAAGGCTTCAAAACCCGTCTGTGCCAGCTCCGCATGGTAGTTCGCGCGGGCCTGTTCGGGGCTGATGTAGGAGACCGCATAGCGGAACTCAACATCGCCGGTAGCTTCGGGAAAGGAAACACCGGTCCGCAGGCCGGCGGATTCCGGTACGGTTCCCTGCAGGACGTTTTCCTCTTTCAGGGCCACAGGTGTTCCTTTCCGGCTGAGCACCCCGTAGAGGTATACTTTGATATCGCCCTGGTACGTTTCGGTCGCTTCAATTTCGGAACCCGCCTTCAGGGTGAAGCTGCCCCGTCCTTTGTTATACGGCTGGAACAGGAGGGATTTGGGACCGGCCGAACGGGGAAACCGGAAACGGTAGATGCCGCCTTTCCGGCCCGGTACGAATTCCACGGTAATGTCTTCGTCGATCAGGTAGGTGGAATAATAATAAGGGCGGGTCACTTCCAGGTCGTGGTCGTAGGTAGCTGGCTGCTTCCAGGCAGCGGCGGTCAGCGGGCGTACCGAGGGCATCAGGGCAAACGCTTCTCCCAGGCGGTGCGACAGCACGATCCCCGGAAAGGAGCTGATCTGGTCGTCGATATAGTCCTTCCGCACCGGGTACATGCGCATCATCTGGTTGGGCAGGTGCACGGTGGGCCGGGTCGGCTGGAGCAGGTGGCCCACGTTACCGATGGTGGGATCCACAAACCGGATGTTGGAAGCCGCTTCGGCAGGCAAGGCGGGGGCAGACTGTGCCTGAACAGCTCCCGGCAGGAGGCAGCTAAACAGAATCCAAAGGGAATAAAGAGCAGTAAGGGGTCGCATCATTTGGAGATCAATTTTGACATTCGGGAATGGGCAGGTAAAAAGAAGGGGAAAGGGTAGAGACCCCCTCCCTTGTGCATGCTATGCGAGTTGCTATGAAAAAGTAGACGGATAAAAAGAAGCGCGGATGCAGCCGGGAAGGTCCCGGTGCCGGTGTACGCCCGGGCAGTTCCGGGCGGGAAAAAGAAGGTAAGGTACCCGCAGGTACCACCGGTGATGATATCCCCATAACAAGCAATCGTTGCTGCGCCGGCCGGTTCAACATAAACCGGTCGCTGGCAACGGGGATCAAATTAGGCGGGCGGGTATAATAGAAGATTAATTTTGCATTAATGGCCGGAAAAGGGAATTAATTGAACATTAATCCTGCA
>DATAGL010001025.1:0-1829 GCA_036263755.1 Chitinophagaceae bacterium
CACCTGTCGAAGGAATCGATTCAGGAATTTATCCAGCCCTACAAGGAAAACAGCTACATCCGCACCCTGCTCAATTCCTACCGCGACAGCAACCCCGATAAGATCCGCCACCTGGAAGACTGATCAGGTCAGCCATTCAAAGGCCCCGGCCCGGGGCATCCGTTCAAACACTTCATGGACTTTTTCGGGAGGCGTGCACAGCTTGCGCTCCGCCACATTCATCCAGGCGCCTTCCACGGTCAGCAGGGCGGCCAGTGTTTCCCCGTTTTTCAGGATCTGGTGCTGGATCGACCACCGGGAAAAATCCCTTCGCGCCTTCAGCACCTGCAGGTTCATGGTCACCACATCGCCAAGGCGGATCTCCCGCCGGAACACGGCTTCCTCGCGGAAAAGGATCGGCCCGATGCGCAGCTTTGCCATGACCTCCGCGGTCAGCCCATAATCATTCAGGAATTCGATCCGGGTGAGCGCACCCCAGTCGTAATAAACCGAGTGGCGGAGGTGAAAGTTCGGGTCCAGGTCCGACCAGCGGATCTGCATCGTGCGGGAAAATTCATTCATATCGTCTGATGTGTTTTTGCAATCCGTAAAATCCGGCGCCCGCCAATGTCAGCAGGGCTGCATTCACCGGCCAAAGGGTTTGAAAGCCATGATGCAGTGCTATCGTGGCACCGAGGGGCGGTGCCAGCAGCTGCCCCAGGGCAAAGGCCATCGTAAAAAGAGCGGCATAGCGCCCCCGGTTCTCCGCCGTGCTGCGGTCCACCCAGAAGCGGTTCAGAAAAGGAAAGAGGAACATCTCCCCGAAGGTAATGACGACCATGCTCGCGATCACGACCCCAAGGTACGGGCCGGCCCCCAGCAGCAGGTAAGCCGCCGCCATCAGCAGGGTACCCGCTATCATACAGGTCACCGCCCGGTTGCGTCCTTCCAGGGTGTATACCAGCACCATTTCAAACAGAACGATGAGCAGGCCGTTCAGGGCCAGCACGGCCCCGATCGCCGCTTTGGAAAGGCCCACCCCCTCATGGAAATATACCGGCACAATGGACATCAGCTGGAAAAAAGTAACGGCCACCACAAAGGTGCAGACCAGGCTTTTGAGAAAAGGTCCATCCCGGTAGGGCGAGGCGGAAACTCCCGTTTCCCCCTCCTGCTTTTGATAGGCCGCCTGCTTTCCTTCGGGCAGTACCCGGTACAGCAGTGCGGCTGCGAACAGGCAGGTCAGCCCGTCTACCCAGAAGAGGAGGTTGAAATGAATGCTGGCCAGGAGGCCGCCCGTGGCCGGACCGATCGCCCAGCCGAGGTTGGTGGCCAGCCGGTTCAGGGCATAGCCCCGGGTGCGGTTCGCATCGGTGCTGTAATGCGCAATCGCGGTGGCATTCGCCGGCCGGAACGCTTCGCCGGCCAGGCTGAGCAGGAATACGCAGCCACCGATGAGCACCAGCGAATGGAGCCATTGCAGGAGCAGGAACAGGAGGCCGCTGGCCGCCAGGCTGGCCCATTGCACGCGGTGAAAACCAAAGCGGTCGGCCAGCTGTCCGCCGAGAAATCCGCCCAGTACCCCGCCGGTACCGCCAATGGCCATGACCGTACCCGCCTGGACCAGCGAATAGCCCTGCTCGGTAAGATAAACCGTTAAAAATGGAACGACCATGGTACCGCTGCGGTTGATCAGAATGACCAGAGCGAGCCACCACATGGGCTTTGAGAGGTCCTTATAGGCATTCCGGTAGAGGCGCAGCGCAGCGGGCAGCATATGCTAAATTAAAAGAACCTTCACAGCTTCTTCTGCGCGAAGCTTTATTTTTGCGGCTTAACTTCTTAAAATG
>DATAGL010001026.1:0-3243 GCA_036263755.1 Chitinophagaceae bacterium
CCTCCTTTTTTCCTTAGCCCTGTGCGAAACAATCAATCCTGTAATCCAACCATAAACTACAAACCACAAACTCCAAACAACAATCTCCTCCTATCTTCGCGCGCATGCAGGCAAAAGCTTTTCTGTTCGACCTCAACGGTACCATGATCGATGATATGGAATACCATACGCGGGCCTGGCACGGCATCCTGAACGACGAGCTCGGGGCACAGCTGAGCTGGGAAGACGTAAAGAAAGAGATGTACGGCAAGAACGTGGAACTGCTCGTGCGCGTCTTCGGACCCGGCCGTTTTACCGCGGAAGAAATGGACCGGTTGTCGGTGGAAAAGGAAAAGCGGTACCAGCAGGCCTTCTTCCCGCACCTTAAACTGATCAACGGGCTGGACGACTTCCTCGAACAGGCGCATGCAGGCGGCATTCAAATGGCCATCGGCTCGGCGGCCATTACGTTCAATGTGGACTTCGTGCTCGATAACCTGAACCTGCGGCATTACTTCAAGGCGATTGTTTCGGCCGACAGCGTGCGCACCAGCAAGCCGGATCCGGAAACCTTTCTTCTTTGTGCCCGCTCACTCGGTGTAGCGCCTGCCGATTGCCTTGTGTTCGAGGATGCACCCAAGGGCGTGGAAGCAGCCCTCAATGCCGGCATGCGCGCCGTGGTGCTCACTACCATGCATACCCGGGAGGAATTTGCTGCCTATCCCAATATTGTTGCCTTTGCCGCGGATTATACCGACCCGGAAGTGGTTCGCCTGGTTGCCGGGTAAGGGCTTCCCCCGCCGGCTTTCAACATGCTCCGCAATGTGAATGTAAGGCCCTGTATTCCTCAGACCTCATGTGCGGGTTGCTGTAGGGAATCCTTTCATTCTTCAAAGTTTTCCTTTTTCGTAAACAGATTTTCCTGATCGGGAAACGGATTCCCGTGTCCGCCGGGCAGTTTTGCAGCCAGAAACAAAACAGACTGACCGGATATGAAACCGATGATTTACTTCTGGACCGCAATCCTCCTTCTTCCCTTTTGCTCCCTGGCCCAATCCCATAAAGAAGCCACCGGCACCCTGTCCGGCACCGTGCAAACCGCCGATGGCACACCAGTAGCCGATGCCACCGTGCTGCTGAAAGGCACGGCAAAGGGTACGGTAACCAATGAGTCGGGGCAGTTTGTGCTGCGCCGGCTGTCGCCCGGCCAGTACCTGCTGCAGGTGTCGGGCGTGGGCTTTTCGCCCCTGGAAACAACTGCCACCATTGCTGCCGGTACCGGTAATCCTCCCGTGGTCATCCGCCTGCAGGCATCCGCCCGGGAACTGACCGGCGTTGTGGTAACCGGCAGTACAAAGTACCGCACCGGGAACGTATCGCCCACCCTGCGCCTGCAAACACCCATCCTCGAGCTGCCGCAGAATATCCAGGTGATCACGCGCGGACTGATGGCCGACCAGCAATCGTTCGATATGCTGGAAGGGGTGCAGCGCAACGTCAGCGGGGCGCAGAAAGTAGAGCACTGGGATAACTATGCACGGATCAATATGCGCGGTACCCAGCTCACCGCATTCCGCAACGGCATGAACGTGCAGATGCCCTGGGGGCCGCTGGCTGAAGACTTAAGCATGGTGGAGCGCGTGGAATTTGTAAAAGGGCCGGCGGGCTTCATGCTGGCCAACGGGGAACCCAGCGGTCTGTATAATGTGGTGACGAAGAAACCGACCGGCGCCACACGCGGGGAAGCTTCCTTTACGCTCGGATCGTTTAACCTGTACCGGGCCACGACCGATGTGGAAGGCCTGTTGTCGGACGACGGCCGGCTGCGCTACCGGCTGAACCTGATGGGACAGCTCAAAGGCTCGCACCGCGATTTCGAATACAATAACCGCTACACTTTCGTGCCGGTGCTGCAATACGAGGCAGATGAACGGACGACGCTGACGCTGGAATACACCCACCAGTTTTCCGAGATGAGCGTCATCGGAAGTAATTATTCCTTCTCGCCGAAGGGCTATGCCACCCTGCCCCGCAGCTTTACCACCGCCGAGCCCAACCTCGATCCTTCGCGCATCCGCGACAACAGCCTGCTGGTGCAACTGGAGCACCGGTTCAGCGAAGCCTGGAAGCTGACGGCGCAGGGTGCTTATTTCCACTACAACATGATCGGGCAGAGCATCTGGCCCTGGACCGTCGGCGAAGGAAACGACAGCCTGATGCAGCGCGGCATTTCCATCTGGGACGCCCTGGCGCAGAACCGCACCGCACAGGTCTTCCTCAACGGGGAGTTCCGCACCCGGGGCCTGAACCACCGGGTCCTGGCCGGCATCGACCAGGGTAAAAAAGAGTATTATGCCGACTGGAACCAGGGTGCTGCGCTGGGCGGTGCCGGTTTCAATATTTACAAGCCGGCATATGGAACCGTACCGGTGGCTGACGTTCCGGTCTGGGACCGGAGCCGCGACATACGCGAGCGGGGCGTGTTTTACGGCAACAGCTATACGTCCTTTTATGTGCAGGATGAGATCGGCCTGTTCCGCAACCGCCTGCGCCTGACCCTGGCCGGCCGCTACACGAGCAATAAAGACCAGAACCCGTACGACGGCACTGCCGACCAGCAGCGGTTTACGCCCCGCGGCGGCCTTTCCTTTTCCTTCGACAAAGCCACAACCGCCTACTTCCTGTACGACCAGGCCTTCATTGCCAACTATGGCGCCGACTGGCAGGGCCGCAGCTTCGACCCGGTTACCGGTGACAATTTCGAGCTGGGCATCAAACGCGACTGGGCCGAAGGACGCTGGAACTCGGCACTCTCCGTATACCGGATCGAACGCAACAATGTGCTGACCACCGACCTCGAACACCCGCATCCCGTTACGGGCCAGTATGTGTTCAGCCGCCCCACCGGCCAGCAGTGCACGAAGGGCGTGGAGCTGGATATCAAAGGGCAGCTCACCCGCAACCTGGAAGGCGTGGTGAACTATGCGTTCACCGAAGCGAAAGTGACCCGCGATACGGATGAAAAACGGGTGGGCAATCCCGTGCCCGGGGCCACCCGCCACCTGCAGAACACCTGGCTTACCTATGCCGTGCGCTCCGGTGCCCTGCAGGGGTTCAAAGTATCGCTGGGCTACCAGTATGCCGCCGGCCGCTCCTCCTGGTTCATCTTCGATGATTCGGAAGGTGCCCTGCCGGAGTACTTCCGGCTCGACGGCGCCGTTTCCTACCATACCGGGAAGCTGGGCCTGTACCTCAATGTGAACA
>DATAGL010001027.1:0-1603 GCA_036263755.1 Chitinophagaceae bacterium
CATAAATTCTTTTCCGTGATTTTACAGGTCCTTTCCGCAGGCCCGCAGGCTCCGGATGGCCGGAATGGACAAAATGGATTAAACCACCAACAGGAATATGGAACAGACAAAACTTACGGTGGCCGCTACGGTGGCCGCCCCCGCAAACAAGGCCTGGGACTTCTTTACCCAGCCCGAACACATTACACAATGGAACTTTGCTTCCGAGGAATGGGAATGCCCGCACGCGGAAGCCGACCTGCGGGAAGGCGGCAGGTACCTGGCCCGGATGCAGGCGAAGGACGGAAGCTTCGGCTTCGATTTTGAAGCCGTCTATACCGAAATCGTGGCGCCGGAGCGCATCACCTACCGGATGACCGACGGCCGGGAAGCCACCACCGATTTCGTGGAGGAGGGCGGCTCCACCCGGGTAACCACCACTTTCGATGCCGACAGCGAACATGACACCGAAATGCAGCGGGCCGGCTGGCAGGCGATCCTGGACAACTTCAAGAAATACGCAGAGGCTTCCTGAGCCGCTGACCGGCAGGAGAAAAGGAAAGGGGGAACAGGAACCGGTAAACGGCACCGTACAGGCGGCAGGACACACCTGCCGCCTTTTGCGTACATTTAGCAACCCAAAGACGAACGTTACCATGAAAAATAGCCTGGTCCTTTTCCTGTTCCTTGCGGCCCTTTCCGCAACGCCTGCCACAGCGCAAACAGCACCCCGCAAAGACACGGCCACTACCTATACCAACCCGATGCCCGTGCAGTTCGGCGACCCGTTTGTTTTGTACACCCGTGGACGTTACTACATGTACGGCACCGGCGGCGGGGCGGACAAAGGATTTGCAGCGTACTCCTCCCCTGACCTCGTGACCTGGAAGCGCGAAGGACAGGTGTATTTTCACAACAACCCGAACGGGTGGAGCGACCCGGAAGCCGCCTGGGGCGGTGCCTACTGGGCGCCGGAAGTATACGAGCGCAATGGAAAATACTACCTCTTTTACAGTGCACAGTGGAAGCAGAACCCTTCGAAAGAAGAAGAGAACTTCCGCATCGGCGTGGCTGTGGCCGACGGGCCGACGGGCCCGTTCACCGACCTGGCGAAGCAACCGGTGTTTGATCCCGGCTACCCTATCATCGACGCCAATGTGTTTTTCGATACCAACGGTAAGGTATACCTGTATTACTCGCGGGCCGCATACAAGCACCCCGTGGAAAGCGAAGTGGCGGACTGGGCCCGCAAGCAGGGCTGGTACAAAGAGGTGGAAGAAAGCTGGGTATACGGAGTGGAGCTGAAGCCTGATTTCTCCGGGGTCATCGGCGAACCGGTGCTCCTGCTGCGCCCGCCCGTTCAGCTCTCCGACAAACAGGCCGAATGGGAAAGCCGCTCCGTTACTTCCCGGGAAGTGAACCGGCGCTGGACGGAAGGCTCGGTTACCTTTCAAAAAGACAGCCTGTACTACATCATGTATTCCGCCAACCATTTCGGGGGAGAGCACTACGCCATCGGCTATGCTACCGGTCCCACGCCGCTGGGACCTTTCACCAAGGCGGCCAACAATCCTGTCCTTCAAAAAAATACGGACCGGGGCGGCCCGGTCACGGGCACGGGACA
>DATAGL010001028.1:0-8285 GCA_036263755.1 Chitinophagaceae bacterium
GCTCCTTTTCTCCTTGGCTCTGCGCGAAACAAATCCCGTAATGAAACTCCAAACCCCAAACCCCAAACCCCAAACTCCAAACCATAAACCCTAAACCCCGAACTTCCCTTGTCCTGGCTTCCCTACAAAAAAGGCTTTAAAGCGTATCTGCAGCTTGAGCGGTCCCTGTCGGACCACTCGATCCAGGCATACCTGGCCGACCTGGAGAAATTCACTTCCTGGATGGAGGCAACGGGCACGGTAAAGCCGCCGGCTTCGGTGGAGCTGGCCGACCTGCAGGGATTCATCCGGTCGGTGGCCGAACTCGGTCTGACGCAGGCCTCACAGGCACGCATCATCTCCGGCATCCGTGCCTTCTACCGGTATTGCCTGCTGGAGGACCTTGTATCGGCAGATCCCACTGCTTTGCTGGAAGCACCGAAATTAAAGAGGACTCTGCCCGACATACTTTCCTTTGATGAAATCGAGCAGCTGATCGGCCAGATTGACCTCAGCACCCCCGAAGGCGGACGCAATAAAGCGATTCTGGAAACCCTGTACAGCTGCGGGCTTCGTGTGAGCGAGGTAGTGAACCTGAAACTTTCCCAGTTGTACCTGGATGTGGGGTTTATCCGCGTGGTGGGCAAGGGCAACAAAGAACGCCTTGTTCCGGTTGGCAGCAGCGCGGTAAAGTACATTCAGCTGTACCGCCAGACCATCCGGGTGCATACGCCGGTCCAGCCCGGGGAAGAAGACATCCTGTTCCTGAACCGGCGCGGCCGGCGGCTCACGCGGGTCATGATCTTCCTGATCATCAAGGACCTGGCAAAAAAAGCCGGGATCAGCAAAAGCATCTCACCGCATACCTTCCGGCATTCCTTTGCCACCCACCTGGTGGAAGGAGGGGCTGACCTCCGGGCCGTGCAGGAAATGCTTGGCCACGAAAGCATCACCACCACGGAAATCTACACCCACCTCGACCGCGAGTTCCTGCGCAAAACACTGAAGGATTATCACCCTGCCTTTAGAAATCACAGATGACGCTGATGGGGCGCTGATGGCGCAGATATAAGCTTACTGCAATTGCAACTTTGTTTATTATTTGAAAATGACATTTTATTAAGGAACCTGTTGTTGTAATCAGATTAAAAGAGTAAAATTCAGCACAAGGGCAAGCCTTTCCCATTTCTAATTATATAAATGATTGATCCGGCATTTTCATTATTAGATGGGTGTAAGCAAGTGCATGCATCATTTTGGCGACCGGATGAATTATGCGCCCCGAAAAAAAAGATTGGTTCTGATAAAAATCTGCGTTATCACTCTCCTTATCTGCGTCATCTGTGATTATTTAAAATGTCCCAGGCAAAGCGCAGCAGCGTGGCGGTCACGACAAAGAGGAAGAAGATTCGGATGAACCGGTTTCCGCGGGCCAGGGCCAGCCGGGCGCCCAGCATTCCGCCCAGTGCATTGGCGCAGGCCATGGGCAGGGCCAGCGGCCAGATGATCTTGCCCTTGGCCATGAACAAGGTGATGGAACCGAGGTTGGTTGCCAGGTTCACCATTTTCGCATAAGCCGATGCCCGCAGGAAGTCAAAGCCCAGCACCGAAATAAACAGGAGGATCAGAAAAGAGCCGGTGCCCGGGCCGATGAACCCGTCGTAAAAGCCAACAAGTCCGCTGATGGCGGCCGTATAGGCATAGAGATACCGCTTGCGGGGACGGGCTTCCTGTCCAAAACTTTTTTTCGTATAGGTATACACGGCTACGGCCACCAGCACAACGAGGAGTACGGGTTTCATAAAATCATTGCTGACCAGGGTCAGCAGCTGCGACCCGGCAAAGGAGCAGAAAAAAGCGATGGTGCAGGATAGTCCGAGCAACTGCCAGTCGAGGACCACTTTCCGGAGGTACTGCCGGGCAGCGAACAGGGTGCCGCTGAACGAGGGGATCTTCAGGGAGCCGATGACCGTGGATACCGAGTATGCCGGTAATGCCACCAGGGCGGCAGGAGTTTGAATCAGTCCGCCGCCTCCGACCACCGCATCCACAAAGCCGGCGCCAAAGGCCACAAAACACAACAGGACCAGCGTGGTCCACTCAATTACCATGGAAAGAATATAAAAAAGATTAGATACCCGACGACATTACCCCTCTTATTTAAGGTTAACCGAAATGTAGCCGCCGGCGGCCCAGCCCACCTGCTGGTCCAGGCCCCCCTTCCGCTGGTAAACCACCTTGAACAGCATCCGGTCTTCCACCCGTACTTCCTGCTGGAAGATCTTTTCGGATACGGCACGGAATACGTCGCGGTTCACCGTCTGGGGCATGGCAGCCTCCATGCGGTCCAGGTCCTTACGGAAAGCAGCCCGCGCTTCGGCAAAACAAGCCTCATCGGAGGGCTTGGTGAAATAAAGAAAGCCGGCGATCACGATCAGGATGGTGGCCAGGGTAAAAGCTCTGCGCATAAGCGGTGATTGAAGGGGAGGAAAGGTAAACCCCTGTAAGACTACAGGGGTTCTAACCAAAATATGCTTGCTTTATGAGTTTTACAAAAGTAAAAGCTTCTTTCGATACCGGGAGGGGTCCGGTACCGGTTTTTTAAAGAGATTTTTCCCTTTATCAGCAGGCTTCCGGCCTCAGGCTACCGAAAGGTGGCGCTTCAGGTCCCTTACTACCTGATCAATGAGTTCGGAATCCGAAGTTCCATCGGCCACCCAGGAGTCGCCCCGCTCGGTGAGGTAAAAACTCGGAAAATTCACTTTGCTGTAATAATCATGTGGTTGGGCCGCGCAATAGAACCGGTCACCTTCCTGATGTACCTGGTAAAAACTGGGAACGCGCTGGTAAAACAGAATGGTTTCAAACAAAAACACCGTGATAGATTTTGTGCAATTTACCCGTCCAATGTTACCAAATTGTTACCTGGACCGGATGTGGATAAGTAAAAGCCGGACATGGGCAGCAGAAGACTGTTCCGGATGTACGATGTACGGTGTACGGTGTACGATGGACGGTGTGCGATGGACGGTTTACGATTTACCGTAATGCGATACATGGGCTGAAGGGGTTCCAACATAAAATTAAAACTTTAAATAAGAAGCGGTTGAAGCACTACCATGATCAGGCCTTTTTCGATCCAATCGTACATCGTAAATCGTACATCGTAAATACAAAAGCCCCGCTAACGCAGGGCTTTTGAAAAAGTTCAACCAGCACGCTATCTACAGGTTTTTCAGCAGGTTCTCGTTGAGACGTACATAGTCGTTGTTCTGGGCCTGACGCGCCAGTTCCATGGAACGGGTGGCCGCTTTGCGGGCATCGTCCTTTTTGCCCAGCTTGGCCAGGGCATTGGCGCGCTGGTGGTGGATCCAGAAAGCTTCAGGGTTGCTTTCCAGCGCCTTGTCCAGCCAGGCCAGGGCCTGGTTCATATCCTTGCCGGTTTCCATGTAGTACATGGCGGCCTGGAAATAAGGACGGTTGTCGTTCTTCATCACGTTACCGATCTGCGCCATCACTTTGCTTTCCACATCCATGGTAATCGGCAGGCTCACCACTACGTTCTCCCACATGATCTGCAGGTCGGTGCTGCTGGGCTTCACGTTGGCAAACTGCATGGTAAAGGTTTCTACCGGCTCTTTCGCCGTCGTGGCTTTTACCGGTATGCGCACCACGTCATTCTCCTGCTTGTAGGCGGCAGGGCTGGTCACATCCAGCTGCTTGGTCAGGATGAGGGTCCAGTTATCCTTATCGGGAATGCTGACCAAGCCGTATTTGCCGGCCGGCACTTTTTTTCCGCCGATCTGTACTTCTTCCGAAAAAGTGACCGTGGTAGCCTGGTTGGCACCGGTCCGCCATACCTGACCATAAGGCACGAGGTCTCCGAATACCTTGCGGCCACGGGTGCCGGGACGGCTATAGGACAGTTCAATGGTTCCGATACCGAAATCCTGCTTCACGGTTTGGGTGGGACTGGGTTGTGGTGTTCTCAGCTGCTGGGCATCTGCTGCCAGGAGGGCAAAGCAGAAAGCACCGGCAATAACTAACTTTTTAAGCATGGTAGACTATTTAGAAGGCAAATGTAGGCAATAGATTGACAGCGGGATGACGGAAGGATGACCCGGCGGTCCGCTTCAGTTATTAGGGGAAACGGTACAGCCGGCATTCCGGTAAGCCCGTTTCCAATATACAGACAGGTGTCTGCTTCTGTACGCCGTGCCGGAAAAGGGTTATATTTTCGGTTCGTCCAAACAAAAAGAAAAACCCATCCGTTTTATGGAGCACAATGCGCACGTATGAAGCCTAGAAGACCCGGACGGTGGCGGCGCCGGTTACTGCGGTTCCTCGCCGTTTTTATCGTCCTTTTTATCGTTGCCTGTTTCGTGTTTGATGCGCTGGTCCAGTTCCGGATGAGCGACCGCGAGCTGAAGGCGCATTTTGACCGGCACGGGACCAAAGCCTGTATCGGGTACTACAAGGCAGGGGGGCGCACCCTCCGGTACCTCACGGTTGGACCCGATACGCTGCCCACCCTCCTGTTTATCCACGGTTCTCCCGCTTCCCTAAGCATTTATAACGGTTACTATACCGATACCCTGTTCCAGCGCCGCTTTTCCATGGTGGCCGTGGACCGGCCCGGCTATGGCTACTCCGGCCTGGGGCGTCCGGAGCCTTCCATTCAAAAACAGGCAGCAATGATCCGGCCTCTGCTCGACAGCCTCCGCCAGAGCCGCCGCCCCACCCTGGTGATGGGCGGTTCCTACGGCACGTCGGTCGCCTGCCGGCTGGCAATGGATTACCCGCACCTGGTGGATGGACTGATCCTGGTGGCGCCATCCCTGGCGCCCGGCGAAGAGAAGACCTACTGGTTCACCCCGGCTGCAGAGCACCCGCTGGTCAACTGGTTCATTCCGCGCATGCTGCGCTCGGCCAATACCGAAAAGCTGGCCCATGAAGCCGGGCTCCGGGCAATGCTGCCCTACTGGAAGAATATCCGCGTGCCCGTTATTTACATACAGGGGGCGAAGGACGAACTGATCTATACCACCAATGCCGCTTTCGCCCGTCAGCAACTCGTGAACGCGCCTTCCCTCGACATCACTTTCCTGGAAAATGAGCCGCATTTTATCGCGTTCTCCCAGCGGCCCCTGATCAAAAGAAAAATGATCCGGCTGCTGGATTCGCTGGAAGGAAAACAGTAGGGGTTTGGCGTTTGGAGTTAGGTCGGTTGAAAATGAAAAAGGGTTACTTTGGTTGCCTGAACGCTATTTCAGCTGGAGTTCGGCGAAGGGAATAAAGACTTCGATCTGGCCCATGACATAAGGACCGATCTCGTAAGGCTGGTAGGAGAAGAGAATGCCTTTGCCGGTCAGGTAAAAATTATCGTTCGGCTCGATTTTATTTTCGAACAGCCCGGCTTCCGAAAGACTTTCCCCTTCCTTTACGCCATAGCTTTTCCGGAAGTGCTTTTCGAGCAGCCGGGGCAGCGCCCGTATACTTTCCGGTGTCAGCACATCTTTCAGCTCCAGCACTTTTCCCTTTTGCAGGTCGATCACGGTATAACCTGCCCCGTAATTCCCGTGGGCACCGCCCGTATAGGAATAGTTATGATGCACCAGCGTCAGCAGGCGCGGCGAAAGGTATTGTACCTGCACGCTTTCCATGGACTCATAGGTATAGGCGGTCCCGTATTCCTTCAGTTCCTTGTCGGTCACTTTTGCATGCTCCCGGGCATATTCGTCCAGGAAGGCGCGTTTCTGTTTCAGCAGGGCGGCCCCGATGCCCCGGCCGGCTTTCTTTTCCCCGAATGCCTGGCTGATCACCTGGCGCACAAAGAGAGCGGGCCCTGTGGAATCCACCGGCCAGACCGCAGCGGCTTCGTAGGAACCCGCGGGACTATCGCGCCATTTCGGACGAAGCGCCCTGGAACCTGTGGTGTATACGTAGTCGAAGCGCAATAGGCTGTCGGCACCGGCTTCCTGTGCCTGGAAGGGCTGCAGCTTGCCGGATCCTTCTTTCTCCCAGGTACCGGTAGCCCGGCCTTCCTTCCACCGGAACAGGAAGGTCCCGCCCGTTTCCTCACCGTCACCGGCGTGAGCATAGAGCCGGATGGAATCGCCGCGCAGGGCCGTGCCGTTGAAGATAATGGGATCCTGCTGCGATTCGTAATAATAACAGCCGCTGTAGGCCGTATCCTGTTTGTGCAGGTGCAGGGTGACCGGGTAGGCGCCAATGGTTCCCTTAACGGTTTTGTACCAGCTCAGGGCGGGCTTTGACTGGGCAGTAGTCGGGCCTGGAAAGAATAACCCGGCCAGCAGGAACAGGTAAAAAAGGCGCATGAACAAAGATGCACCAAAGGAAGGGGTGCTCCTAGAGCTCAATGCCAATTTTTTTCATCAGGATCGATGCGTTGAGGCTGGTGCATACGCCTTCTTTCAACCGGTAATCGAAATAAAGCTCCTCTCCTGCCACCTGTACATCGAAATGATAATTTTCCAGCGCACCCGGGTATTCCGATTCGAGGCGGGCCAGCTCCAGGTCATGCGTGGCAATGACCGCTACCGCGCCCTGGCGGATGAGCTGGCGCATGAGGGCTTCCGAACCCGTATGGCGGTCGAGCGAATTCGTGCCGCGCAGGATCTCATCCAGCAGTACAAAGACCGGGGCCTTGCGGTTGACTTCCGAAATGATGTCTTTCAGCTTTTTGAGTTCGGCATAAAAGGTCGAGGTATTCTCTGCCAGGTTATCGGCAATGCGCATGCTGCTCATCAGCTCCACCGGGGAAAGCTCCAGGAAACCGGCGCATACCGGCGCCCCGGCCCCTGCCAGTACGGTATTTACCCCCAGGCTCCGCAGGAAGGTGCTTTTGCCGGCCATGTTGGAGCCGGTCACCAGAGCGATCTTTCCCTGTCCGCGCAGGACAAAATCTGAAGTTACCCGTTGTCCCGCCGGGATCAGCGGATGCCCGAGGCTGCGGCTTTCCCAGGTGAGGTGCTTTTCGGTCCAGCGCGGGAACGCCCACCGGGGCTGGTTAAAGGACAGCGTGGCAAAAGAGGTCAGCACCTCCATTTCCGCCAGTACGGAAAACCAGTGGGGCACCTGGTCGCGGTTGCGCGCCTTCCAGGCATTCAACGCCCGCATCTGCCGCACATCCCAGAGCAGGAAGGCATTGAGGAAAAGGAACACGAACACGTTGAGCCGGGCATCAAACCGGTTCAGGATATCCTGCAGGGCACGGATCTCGCGGTGTGCCGGGTGACCGCCGGTTTTCAGGTTTTCCTGCAGCTGCTTCAGCAGGGACGCCTGAAAACCAGGTGCTTCCACACAGTCGATCAGCCGGGACAACGTGCCCACTTCACCGACAATACCCGAAAGGTACTGGTAGGCTTTTACCGCCGGCTTGCTGAGGGAAAAAGAGAAAATAATATAGAGCAGCAGCATACCTGTGAAGAGCGACTCGGGGATGATATCCAGTATGGTGGCCAGGGCCGTGCCTACCGTTATGCAGGTATACAGCGGAAGAATCCAGGCCCAGGCAGCGCCGGTAAAATGCGTGGCCGGTTCCCCGATCCAGTACCGGACCTTCTTTTCCATGGTTCGGGTCACCGGTACTTCGGCTGCCAGTGCCTGGAAACGCTGCCCCCATTCGGGTTGCTGCGCCAGCTCTTTTACGGCAGCCTGCCGATCCTCCACAGAGGTCACCGGCAAGGCATGCAGCAGGCATTCGGCCATGCGGCTCCGCCCCTGCTCACTGCGGGCCCGGTTTACATATTGAAACAGCGAAGCGGGACCGAACAGGTCAAGGTCGTGTGCATACGGGTGTTGCGGGGGCAAATGATCTGCGCCGTCGTACCGGTCGCGGTATTCATACCGCAGCGCCGCCAGTTCGCCCTCAATATCGGAGAGCCGCCGCCGTGTATAGACCAGCTGCCGGTTGTTGTCGGCGTCGCGTGAAACAACAAACAGGAAAAGGGCAATGCCACCGAGGCATAATGCGATCCCGCCGCCGACCGACTCATTGAACAGCCAGAAGGCCAGGACCGCCGTAACGAGGATGATGCCCAGGCGGAGCCAGCCGAACCGGCTCTGGTTCCGCCGCAGCACGGCGGCTTCTTTTTCCAACTGTTCTTTCTGCGCTGCGTAAAAGGCAGCAGGATCCGGCCTTTGTTCCATAAGAGCGGTAAGTTAAGCGGAAAAACCGCAAGGATGAGGGGTTTGCGATGTACGGTGTACGATGTACGATGTACGATGAAAGGAAGCTTCCATTAGAGGAGTGGAAAGAGTTTTACATTATTGCAAGCACATTT
>DATAGL010001029.1:0-3255 GCA_036263755.1 Chitinophagaceae bacterium
GTCTCCTTAATCTCTTCCAGCAATGCTTCTCCCCACGCGATGGCCCGGAAGGGCTCGTGCTCCCTGGTGGCGCAATTGATTTCCACCAACCCGAAGAAAGGGGAGTAAATCCGGTTATGGTACAACGTTTTCCACATGCTTTGCGAATCTGAATTTAAATACCCAATTCGTGGTTTTCGAACTTAATTGAATGGTTGGAAAACCCGTTGTCGTTGATTTAGGATAAAATGTAACTCCGGTAGCTGCGTCCTCAAAATAAAACATCGCTACAGTTGTCCCACCCCGAACCGAAAATTTTTACCAGGGACCTGTATTTATACTTGCCGTTTACGGTAAAGCCTCAGTTCCTATATGCCCATCCAACCCGGCACCATCCCCTAAGACCATCGGCGGACGAAACCGGCAATCTCATCCGGGTCAATGATGTACTGTTTGTTGAGCCGGAGCGCGAAGGTTTTGGGCTTCGGTTAGCCTGTAAACATTAGTTCCCTGGCTGCTTGCCGGATCAGAAATCTTCTGGAGCAGACATAGGAGCAGTATGCGCCAATGAAAGAGGAAATTCGGTTGTCGTCAAAAGAGGATGGGCCACCTCCGGTTAAAGCTCCGCCCACCGATCGTTGACTACGGGCACTTGCGGGTCAGCCAAGGATCATGACCTTATCGAAAACGTCCCTTTGACGAGGCACCTGCTGCCTTTTTCTCCTTATGACATTTGGCACCGTTTTTACGACATTTTTCAAAAATGACGTATATTTAAGCTATGAGCCGAGTCAAGACCAAGTCAGGGGAAAAAGAAGAGCGCCGTTCGCGTGCCGGCGAAGACCGCCCTGTGGTTAAAGCCTCTGGGCGGAAACCACACCCGGCACCACATGCCGACAACCTGTTTTCCTACCGCTCCGCCGACGACAGCAATGTCCTGACCCTGATTGAGCTGGTCCGGAAAGGCATCTCGCAGCAGGACTTCCACCGGATCGTCGAAGAGACGCCTTTTTCCTTATCCGAGTGGGCCCGTTTCCTCCAGCTGTCCGAACGGACGATTCAGCGGAATGAAAAAGAAAACAAAGCGTTCCAGCCCATCCAGTCCGAACGGATCATCGAGCTGACGATGCTCTACCAGTACGGGGTAGAGGTATTCGGCGACAAGGAACATTTTGATACCTGGCTGACGGCCCGGTCGGTGGCCCTGGGCGGCCGGCTGCCCAAGGACCTGCTGGACACGAAGTTTGGAATCACCCTGGTGAAGGATGAACTGGGCCGGATCGAACACGGGGTACTGGCATGACGGTCTTCCGGTTAAGCGGCGGCCGGTACCGCCACGACCTCTCGGGCAAAGGGGCCGAGCTCCACGGAGGGCGGTGGAACAGCAAGGGTACGGCCCTCGTGTATACAAGCCAGTCCCGGGCACTGGCCTATGCCGAAGTGTCCATTCACCTGCCCCTGGGCATTGTGCCCAAAGATTATCACCTTATTACCATCCACCTGCCCGATACCGCCTCCATCCTGGAATTACCGGAAGAAGACCTGCCGCCCGACTGGCGTTCGAACCCGCATGGCGACAGTACGCAGCGGATCGGGGACCGGTTTGCCGCGGAGGCGACGCACCTGGCCCTGCGCGTGCCTTCGGCCGTAGTGCCCGGCGATTTTAATTTCCTCCTCAACCCGGCTCACCCGATGATGACGGAGGTGCGCATTACCCACACGGTACCATTTGAATTCGACAGCCGGTTTGCTTCCGGGAGGGCATAACCTCTAATCTGGTTCCGGCAGGCCGGGTGAACCTCCGTGCGCACCCGCCTGCACCAGGGGGGTTAGATCCATCCAGCCGAACGCCCCCTGGAACTGCCCGTTTGTATCCGGCAGCCGGGTGCCGCCGAGGCGATCATAAAAGGCAATATTCGGGTTCCCGGGGTCGGCAAACAAGATCATCGAACCCGTACCCTGCGCCTGGAAATGGCGGGCCACCCGGCCCACGAGCTGCCGCCCCAGACCCATGCGCTGGTATTCCTTGTACAAGTGGATCTTATCCAGCTGGCCGCGGTAGGGCAGGGCAGGATCCGGAAAATCATGGCCCGTAGCAAAACCCGCGATCGTTCCGGTACCGGTGACCGCCACATAACAAAACCACCGGTCCGGCCGTTCCCGGAACAGGCGCTCCCACTGCGCCCTGCGTAATTCCACTGCTGGCTTGGGATGATAATCGGGATAGGTGGCATTCCACGAAGCCACGTGCAGCGCCACCAGCGAGGTCAGGTCGGAGGGCTCCGCCGGGCAAATCGTAAAGTGTTCTGTCATACCCCTGCCTTTTCCGGGACCCTGAAAATAAGCCGATGCCGCAAGTTTTTTATATGGACGTAACCTGCCTGTCTCCTTCTTATCTCATTTGCAGAAATTGTCCGTCGCCCGGCTTCCCAGGAGTACCCATTTCAGCTGGCCGGTGCGCCGGGCAATAGCAGGCAAGCCCCGCCGGATTACGGGCAGGAAGCAGCCCCTCGCAGAGCCCGGGTGAAGACGATTCCGTACCCTGCCCTGACCCGGGACCGGACCAGGATTTTTGCGGTTGCTACCCACAGCAAGCTTATGGAAGGCGATAAAAAAACACATCCGATCTCCCGATTCAGGATGGATAACTCGCAGCAGGGGAACGTGCAACGCAAATGTTTCTTTGATTCACAGAAGCCCGGGCAAAAGCGGATTTTATTCCATCATCCCTTTATTATATTTGAGCGGTCTTCCCCAACACCGCTGACTGCCATGAACCGAATCCTGCTCGCCTTCCTCCTGTATGGAATCACCGTGCCTGCCGCCGCCCAGCTACCCGAGCTGCTGTGGGCCCGGGCCTTCCCGGCCAACAACGGGGCTAGCAACCCGTCCACCTACAGCAATGGCCGGACCATCGGCGTGGATGAAGGGGGCAACGTCTACTCGGCAGGGCTCTTCAATTACGCCGTGGATTTTGACCCCGGACCGGCCGACTTCACCCTGGAAGCCGGCGGCATCCACCATACGGCCATCTTTATCAGCAAGCTCGATGCACAGGGTCAGTTCGTCTGGGCCCGGCAGATCCCCACCTACGTGGAGTTCGGGCAGATCGAGCTCGAAGTGGACCGGCAGGGAAACGTGTACCTGACCTCCAACCTGCAGGAGCCGGCCGATATGGACCCCGGACCCGGCGTATTGTTGATGACACCTACCGGTTTCCGGGATGCCTTTGTGGTGAAGCTGAACGCGGACGGCGAACTGGTGTGGGCGCGACAG
>DATAGL010001030.1:0-1544 GCA_036263755.1 Chitinophagaceae bacterium
TGACGCGGCGCTGGTAATTCTCCATCATTATTCTAAGGGGCCCATATCTACCGGAATTCCTTACATAACCTTGCAGCTTACCGCTTAAAGCTATCTTTGGCAGCAAATCGTACATCGTACACCGTAAATCGTACTTCTAACCATGGGATTTTTCAATAAGCTTTTTGGCAAGAAAGAAAAGGAAAGCCTGGACGAAGGGCTGCAGAAAACAAAAGAGAATTTTTTATCCAAGATCACGAAGGCCGTAGCCGGCAAGAGTACCGTGGATGAAGAAGTGCTCGACAGCCTCGAGGAAGCGCTCGTGTCGGCCGACGTGGGCATTGATACCACGGTGCAGATCATCAAGCGGATCGAGGACCGGGTAGCGCGGGACAAATACCTGAACACCAGCGAGCTGAACCGGATTCTGCAGGACGAGATCGAAGCCACGCTTGTGGATGCACCTTCTTCCAACAGCTATGCCTTCGATTCCGACCTGCCGACCAAGCCCTATATCATCCTGGTGGTCGGGGTGAACGGTGTGGGCAAAACCACAACCATCGGCAAGCTGGCCCATAACTTCAAGAAGGCGGGAAAGTCGGTGCTCCTGGGCGCCGCGGACACCTTCCGCGCCGCGGCGGTGGACCAGCTGACCATCTGGAGCGAGCGGGTGGATGTACCGATCGTGAAGCAGCCGATGGGTTCCGACCCGGCGGCAGTAGCCTTTGACACGGCGCAAAGTGCCGTTTCCCGGGGTGCCGATGTGGTGCTGATCGATACGGCCGGGCGGCTGCACAACAAGATTCACCTGATGGATGAACTGAGTAAGATCCGGCGTGTTATACAGAAGGTCATTCCCGAAGCGCCCCATGAAGTGCTGCTGGTGCTGGATGGTTCCACCGGGCAGAATGCCCTCGAACAGGCCCGCCAGTTCACTGCCGCAACGGAGGTAACGGCCCTGGCCATCACGAAGCTCGACGGCACGGCCAAGGGCGGCGTGGTGCTGGCGATAGCCAACCAGTTCCGGATCCCGGTAAAATTTATCGGGGTGGGAGAGCAGATGGATGACCTGCTGGTATTCGACAAACATGAATTTGTGGATACCTTATTTAATCCCGGTAGCGAAAAATAAAATATCTTCCCTCATCATTGGCTGAAACACTCACATACACGGAGTCCGAGCTGGTAGAAAAGCTGAAAGCACACGACGAGCAGGGCTTTTCGTATCTGTATGATCATTACTCCAAGGCGTTGTTCGGACTGATCTACGGCATCATTCCGCATGCGGAAACCGCCGAGGACGTGTTGCAGGAAGTGTTTCTGAAGATCTGGCAGAACATCCGCTCGTACGATACCTCCAAGGGGCGATTGTACACCTGGATGCTTAATATCGCCCGCAACGGGGCCATCGACCGTACCCGTTCCAAAGATTTTAACAAGCAGTCGAAAACTGTGGACCTGTCGGAAACCGTATATAACAAGGAATCGGGCAAGCTGAGCATGGACGACGTAGGGCTGCAGAAGGTGCTCCAGCAACTTCCGGAAGATAACCGGCGGCTCCTGCA
>DATAGL010001031.1:0-1773 GCA_036263755.1 Chitinophagaceae bacterium
GAGCTCGTCGGTAATGAGGCGGAAGGAAGTGCCTTCCTCCCCCAGCTTCCGCTGCAGCGTGCGGGGCGAAAGGTGCAGGCGCCGCGCCGCTTCTTCCATGCCCGGGAAGGCCTCCGGGCCGGTACCAGTAAGCAGCGCACGCACGCGGGCCGCCACCGAAGCGGTTTGCTCCCGGCCGGCCTGCTCCTCCAGCAGCGTGCGGAAAACCGTATGGAGGGTTTCGTTGTAGCCGATCACCGGGTGCTGCAGATCGGAAGCGGAAAATACGAGGCAGTTGCGGTCCGTGCCGAACCGGAGGGGGCAGCCGAGCACCCGCTCGTATTCGGCCGGGGCGGCCGGCCGTACATAGGTGTAACAGGCCCGGAGCGGCCGTACCCGGCGCCCCGACAGGAGCTGCAGGAAATGCACCGCCGCGGCAAAGGCAAGGTCCACGCTCATACGGGCGGTTTCCGGGGAAAGGTCGTTCCACAGCGACAGGGGTTCACAATAATAAGCCACCGTATCGCCTTCGGTTTCCAGGGCAAACCGGTACAGCCGGGTAAAGGCCCCGGTGTGCTCCTGCACGAGCTGAAGGGCCGTGCGGAGGTCTTTACAGCTTTGAATGAGGTGGCCGGCCATGCCCAGCACCACCGGGGTGGTCCGCTCGCCGATGTGCAGTCCGAGGCAGGGATCACCGCTGTAGGCCAGGGCGGCCTCCATAACGGAGCAGTTCTGCTCCAGGCTCAGGCGGCCGTCTGCCTGCTCGAGGTCTTCCGGCCGGATCCCCGCGGCCGCGCAAAGGGTAGCCACGCCCTTTCCCGAAGGTGCGGCCGCCAGGACGATGTTGCGGATGATGGGCATGCTCACCCAGAATGCGGAGGTCATAGCTTTCAGGTAAGAAAGGTACGATACGCCTGCAGGATTCGGAAGGGCCGGCCGGATGGAATGACGGCCGGCAGCTGCCCGGATCTTTCATTTTTGTGCCGTGCTCTTGCCCGGGCCGTTACAAAGCCCGAACTTTCCCTACCATGCAGGGGCCGCAGCATCGACCCGCCGGTGACAGGCCGATGCTGTTCCTCCCCGCATCCCCTTCTTTGTGTAAAAAGACCGATATGAACCTGAAGCAGCTTGCCGTATTGATCCTCGTCCTATTCCTGTCCGCTGCCGCCCGCGCCCAGGCGGACAGCCTCCTGCCTGTACGGGGACTCGCCATTGCCGTGCCCACGTCCAGGGGCCTGGATTCCTTTATCCTTTTTATCCGCAAAGAGCTGGCGCCCCGTAAAGTGAACACCCTCATCCTGCGGGTGGATTACCAATACCAATTCAGGAGCCATCCGGAGCTGGCCGATTCCGGCGCCCTTTCCCTGAAGGAAGTGAAACGGCTGGTGGCTGCCTGCAGGGAAAACGGGATCCGCATCCTGCCCCAGGTGAACCTGCTCGGGCACCAGTCGTGGGCCAATCAGACCGGCAAGCTCCTCCAGGTCTATCCTGAATTCGACGAAACCCCCTGGGTGAAGATGCCCGAAAAATACGTATGGCCCAACCCCGACGGGCTGTACTGCAAAAGCTATTGCCCGCTGCACCCCAAAGTACACGCAGTGGTGTTCGCCATCGTGGACGAGATCTGCGACGCCTTCGAAGCCACGGCCTTCCACGCCGGCATGGACGAAGTGTTTTACCTCGGGGAGGAAAAATGCCCCCGTTGCGGCGGCCGCGACCCGGCCGAGCTCTTTGCCGGTGAAGTGCGGCGCATCCGCGACCACCTGGCGGCCAAAGGCCGGAGCCTCTGGATCT
>DATAGL010001032.1:0-2045 GCA_036263755.1 Chitinophagaceae bacterium
GGATCCACATTTCCGGAGGGGAGATGAATTCGCGGATATCCTTATCCCCGTCGTTGAAGAGGTTATACGGAAATTCCCCTTTTGCATTGACCAGGGTATACCGGTAACGGTTGAACAGCTGGTAGGGTTCGTCTGCATAAATCATTTCGGTAGCCGCTCCACTGTTCAGCACGGGAGCATTTCCGCTTTCGCGCGCCAGGATGTAATGACCTTCGAATTCGCTGAGAAAGGCATAGCCTTCCGTAGGATGGAACAGCGTATATTCTTTCCATTGCGCTTCCGCCGCCTTCGATTCCGACTTCAGGGCATAGCCAATGACTTCATACGGCACACCGTTCAGGATGCCGGTGGCTCCGATCTGCAACCCGGGCCCGGTATCGGTCTGGTTGCGTTTGTTCAGCTTGCGGATCGTGCCTTCACTGGCCCCATAGCGGCTGTCGCAGGCGGGGCAGGCAAAGCTTTGGGCAAACGGCCAGGTCTTTACATATACTTGTGAATGGCACTGTCGGCAGGACACCTTCTTTCCTTCATTGGCGTATGCTTTCAGCCCGGTCAGCTTCAGGTCGGAAAACGAAGTATAGTGCACGTTGAAAAACCGGATATCGTTCCGGAAGCGCAGGAGCTCCATACGGCGGCCATCAGTGGCGGCAAACTCCATCGTTTCAAAAGTATCCGGAAGAAAGGGCAGCCAGGCCTCCCCTTCCGCTTCCCATTTATAGCAGGTGTATTTCCGCTCGAGCAGAAAATATTGCTTCGGGAACAGCTCCACCTCATCACCTGCCCGGCTTCCGTTTGTTTTAATAGCGGCATTCGGGCCCGGTTCGGCAGGCTCATAAAGGGCATACAAACCGTACCCCTCCCCCAGGTAGCCGATCCGGCCGGATTCAAAAGCAATGGTCCAGTAGTTCCAGACAAACTCCTCGATCCAGGCCCGTACGCGGCCCAGGACGGTAAACGGCTCGCCGTTCCAGCTGCCGCCAGCGCCGGGCGTTATGACCTCAAAGCCCTGCTGCACGCCCAGGACCGCCTTTTCCACCACGGTGCCGTCATCGGACCGGTAAAGTACGCTGCCGCAGGTACACACTTTCAGGTTGGTGTGTTCATGACCGAACGAAAGGGCGCGGCCGCAGGAGGGACAGGCTTGAAGGGATACACTCATATCAGCGGGTCAGGAAATGTTCGTCGGAAATAGTGGCAGAAAAGAAGCGTTGCATTTCGGCATAAAGTTCCTGAACCGTGCCTTCATTGCGGCGCAGGTAATTGCTGAGGTAAATATCCAGGTTGATCCGGCCGAATTCGGGCCAGGTATGCACCGAAAGGTGGCTTTCGCTGAGGCAGACCACCGCCGTGAAGCCGGCCGGCGTGAAGTTGTGGTATACTTCTCCGAGCTTTTGCAGCCCGTAGCGGCCGATGAGGTCATCGATCAGCTGGCGGAAGTTCTCATATTGGTTCAGGGGCTGTGTATTTGCTGCCTGGAGCGTGGCTACCAGATGCAGGCCCGGTTGATAACTCATGGCTAGTTTTGGTCGTTCAGCCGGGAAAATAGGAAAAAATGGTGATTTACGGAGGAGGCAGGTTGCCTCAAAAAAAGAACCCCGGATAAAACCGTTTGCACAACCGCGCCCTTTTTAGGCCCACGTATACCGTGCTGCCGTCTACGGCAAGACATTAAAAAAGCCGCTCCGGGAGCGGCTTCCGATTATTTGCGGGTGAGCTTGAACGAGGCGGTGGCCGTATTGCTGGGCTTACTGACCGATTTGGCGGTGACCGTAACGGTCCCTACCTCGTTAAAGGGTATGTTGGTAATGGTAAAATTGATCTGGTTGGCGGAGGACCGCTGGGTCTGGGAGAAGACGACAGAATTATCGGAGTCCTTTTTGTAAATCACCGTTACCTCCACCCCTTGCGGCGGCATGGCGCTGGTGATATTTACGCGGACGTCATAGGTAGTGCCGAGCGCTTTGGCTATGGTGGCACCGACATCAGGCGTCAGCGTGATGGTCAGGTTGGCCTCGTTATCATTTCCGCCGGGTGTTTTCTCGCTA
>DATAGL010001033.1:0-10634 GCA_036263755.1 Chitinophagaceae bacterium
GGATCATGTACGGGATCGGCTTTTCCATTGCAGGGGTAAAGAACGCGCTTTTCTTTGCGGTACTCTGCGGCCTGCTGGAGATCGTGCCCTTCGTGGGCAACATCACGGGTACGGCGCTGACCCTGTTTGCATCCCTGGCCCAGAACGGCAACACCTCGGTGACCATCGGCATCCTGGTTACCTATGCCGTAGTGCAGTTCATCCAGACCTACCTGATCGAACCCCTGGTGGTGGGCCGTGAAGTGAGCATCAACCCGCTGGTGACCATCATGGGCATCGTCTTCGGCGAATTCATCTGGGGGATTCCGGGCATGGTGCTCGCCATTCCGGTGATGGGCGTCATCAAGATCGTTTTCGACCATGTGCCCAGCCTGCATCCCTACAGCTTCCTGCTCAGCGAAGAACGGGAAGAAGAAAGCGGCGGATTCATGGAAAAGATCAAAGGCTGGTTTTCAAAGCGAAAATGAATCAGGGCTTCCTGAAGGATGTACCATTTACAATGTACGATGTACGATGTACGATGTACGGTGTACGATGGCTTTGCAGACCGGTAAAGGCTTGCCGGAAGCAATGCCTGTGGAACAAACCAGCACCGGTTTCTGTCCCAAATCGTACATCGTACATCGTAAATAGTACATCAGCTCACGCCCGCAGCAGATATTCCACCCCTTCATCATCTCTCCGGAACCGTTGGTTCGTGAGTTCGCTCCGTGAAACGGTGGCCAGGACCGGGTAATTGGCTTCCAGCCAGTGCTGGAGGGATTGCAGGGACAGTACCGACTCTTCTTCTGTAAGGCCGGCTTCCTTCAGTTTTTCAATCAGGGTGTTCATACGCAGGGTTTGGATCGGTTGTTTAAAGGATTTTGCGGATTACTGCCGCGGATGTTTCCGTGGCCGCTATGGGGAAGTTACGGGAAGAAGAAGGCGGAAAAACACGGGGTGCGTACTTTCCTGTGCTCTTACGGGAAAATGCTGCCGGGTGCTAATGGTTTACTGCTAACGGGCTATGCAGCCTGCTCGCGGTGCTGTACGTGCCAGCCGCGGTGCTCGAAATAATGCATCAGTTCGGGGCGTTCATCCCGTACCATTTCGCGCTCCAGGTACATCTGGGCCAGCAGCTGCTCCGTTTTAATAATGGCTTCCCAAAGCCGGCTGTATTTCGGGTTGCAGCCGATGGCGGCAATCTCCACTTTCGCTCCTTCGTACCGGATGCCAATGAGGAGCCCGTTTTTTTGTGCGACGAACATAAAAGGAAAAAATAATTTCCTGCAATTAAAATGCCATGCAACGGAAGGGTCCGCCCGGTCGAAATCCCGTTTGTTTTTTAGCAGCTTAAGCACCGGCAATTTTTTCCATATGAAAAGACTACGGAAAACCTGGGGCTTACGGCCATCTGCAAACGTTTTTTGTCCCACCCGATCGGAAACAAACTATTGCTTCGCAATGCGGTTCGTCTTATCTTGCCGCCGTGACTATTTACGACTTCCTGGAACTGAACGAAGATGAACAGGCAAACGCCATTTATGCCTACGGAGTACTGGTAAGCAGCCGCGATACCGAAGACTGCAAAGTGCTTCTTTACCAGATCGAATCCTTCTACGTAGAGATTCATTTCAACCCCCTGCTCAGCGACATCAGCCGCATCTGCTGTTTCAAAAACCTCGACCGGCTCAATCCCTACCTGGAAAAAATCGACGTTTACCGGTTGCTGGAAATCTGACGGCCCGCCCGAACGGTTATGTGAACTTTGTTCGTTCCTGCCCGGGATAAGCGCTTTTAGCCTGGCTGCGTTCCGGCACCGGATCCAACAGCGGGGTACGGTCCCCAACAGATGAGCAGCGTACCGGCTTTTCCCCAGAAAGCTGCCTGCAGAAACCGCTTCACCATCCTGTTTCCCGTTCAGCCCCGTGTATTTTCCCGTTCCCGGCCCGATGGCTTAATTGTTGTACCCAATACACATACGCGGGTAAGTGGTGGAGAGTACACGAAGAGACTTTTCTAGAACCCGGAGCAGCAATCAAAAGTTCATTCCGGAGCCGGTGGATAAGACCACCGGCTCTTGTTTGTTTATTATCAGCCACAAATCGTTCATGAGCACGCCCAATAAACTCGACATCTACAAAGAATTGCAGCAGGAGCTGGAAGACCGGAAAAAAAAGGTCCGCTATTTTTCAGACGACACCATCACCATTGAAGTGGACCTGGCCAACCAGTGGCTCTATGCCGACTGGACCGGTTACCAAACGGAAGCTTCGGTCATGAAAGGATGCGAAAAAATGCTCGAAGCCTTCCGGCAATATGGATTGACCCTCGTACTGAACGACAACACCCGGGTCCTGGGCATCTGGACGCCGGCGGCCCACTGGGTAGGAGCGGTATGGCTTCCGCAAATGAAAGAGGCAGGCCTGCGCCGCTTCGCCTGGATCTACTCACCCAGCGCCCTCAGCCGCTTTTCTACGGAGGAATCCCTTCGCGAAACCCCCGATCCGGGGATTGTCCGCACGTTCTATGGTTTGAATGAGGGAAAAAACTGGCTGCGCAGCCCGGAGGCGGGGTGAACGATATAACCTTTTCTTAAGGTAAGGCAGGTGGCCGAAGCCCGCCCGGGCGCCCATTCCGTTGTAATTTGCGGTCCCGGAACCCACCGGTTAAAACTACTGTGCATGCCGTTTCGTGTTTTCTTGCTTTTCCTTCTGATGACCCCTGCGTTATTCACCCGGGGCCAATCCCTGCAGCCCGGATTTGATCAGCAGGAATTCCGGGAGCTGCTCCGGATAACTGCCCGCTTCGGGGATACGGCATACGCCCGCATGCTGGGGGAGCCGGAGCAGTTCCGGTTCGTATACCGTTCGCCCGTTATGGGGCTCGACAACCGCTGGGACCTCTGGGCCGATCCTTCGGGACAAACGGCCGTCGTAAGCCTCAGGGGCACGACCGGGAACCTGAACAGCTGGCTGGCGAATTTTTACGCGGCGATGGTGCCGGCGCGGGGTACCCTGCAACTGGATGAGGACCGGCGTTTTGAATACGACCTGGCGGTGAATCCTGCGGCGGCCGTTCATGTGGGCTGGCTCCTGAGTACGGGCTACCTGGCCGCGGACATCCTGCCCAGGATCGATTCGTGCTACCAGGCCGGCATGCGCCAGCTGATCGTAACCGGGCACAGCCAGGGCGGGGCTATCGCTTACCTCCTTACGGCAATGCTCTACCGCATGCAGGAAACGGGGCGCCTGCCGGCCGGCATCCGCATCAAAACGTATTGCAGCGCCGCGCCGAAGCCGGGTAATTTATTTTTCGCCCACGAATACGAGTCCCGCACCCAGGCAGGCTGGGCCTTCAACGTGGTAAACAGCGCCGACTGGGTGCCGGAAACACCGGTATCCATCCAGTCGCTGCGGGATTTCAATAAAACCAATCCTTTCAGTAATGTACGGCCCGCCCTGCGGCGGCAGCGGCTGCCGGCCCGGCTGGCCCTGGGATATGCCTTCCGGCAGCTCGATAAGCCCACGCGCAAAGCCCAGCGGAAATACGAAAAATACCTGGGCCGTACGGCGGCCCGGCTGGTACGCAAGCACCTGCCGGATTACCGGCCTCCGGCCTATGCGGCGACCAACAATTACGTGCGCACCGGCAACATCATCGTGCTGCTGGCCGATTCCGCTTATTACCGCGAATTCCCCGACAGCCCGGATAAAGTATTCGTACACCATTCGCACCGCGCGTATGCGCGGCTGCTGGAAAAAGTGGATGGAAAAACCGTTAGGGATACTGCAGGAGGGGCTGCCTGGGGCGGAAGCTGGCGGCTGAAAGGAATGCCGGGCGCTGCCGGTCCGCTGGACAGCCTGTTTCCCGGGCAGCTTCCGGGGCTGACGCTGGATCCTGCCGGAGGCACATTCACTGGGAACGGGGGCTGCAATACCATCGGCGGTACCCTCACGCAGGAGGCGGGCCGCCTGCGCTTTCCCCCACCCATCCGGTCCACGCGGATGCTGTGCCCGGGCCAGGGTGAACAGGAATTTCTCCGGCTCCTCCGGCGGGTGGACGGGTATCAGTTACGCGAACAGGAACTTCTCCTGCTCGAAGGCGACGAAGTCCTGCTGCAGCTCGTCCGGGTGCGCTGATGCCCCTTGAAGTTCGTCAGATGAGCTTCAGGTACTGGAAAACAGGAATCAGAATAAGAAAAGTAAGCATCAGGCTGAAGAGGACCACAAACGTAGTTTTCAGACTGCGGGTATGCTTCTCGTAAAAGTCCGCGCGGTTGCGTTTCCGGACCGGACGGCGGTGGATTATAGGTTGCATATAGGACGGGTTTGCTTCTTTAAACGAAATTTTCGTGCCAAACCGGTGCAGGTAATCAACCCGTTAGGATGGAATGAACGGTTTCAGCGGAAGAAAAAATGGTTGTGGTGTAAAATGTGGAGTCTTCCGTAAAACTGTAGAGATTGCTGTTTTTCTGAGGAATGTATACCCCGGCGGACTCTGCGTTTAAGTGCCGGGCCACCTCGGACATCTGTTCGCCCGGACCTGCTCAGTCGCCTTTTCCAATCCGTCCGGTGTTATTGAACGGATTTTCGTAATTTATCCCACCAATCATTCCCATATGGCTAATCGTCGTCGTTTCCTGCAGCAGTCGTCTGCACTTCTGGGTGGAGCTGCCCTGCTTTCTGCATTCGATCATCCGGCCCTGGCCCGCATCCGTGTGGCCGCCAGCGACCAGGTGAATATCGGTGCCATCGGTATCAATGGCATGGGCTGGGCCAACGTCAAGGCCGCCCTGAAAGTACCGGGTGTGAACCTTGTGGCCGTATGCGATGTGGACAAGGCGGTGCTCGACAAGCGCCTGGCGGAGCTGGGCGGACTGAATGTGGACGCCTCCAAAGTGAAGGTGTACAGCGATTACCGGAGGCTCCTCGAGCAAAAGGATATCGATGCCGTGATCATCGGCACGCCCGACCACTGGCATGCGCTCCAGATGATCGATGCCTGCCAGGCCGGGAAGGATGTGTACGTGGAAAAGCCGGTGGGCAATTCCATCGGTGAATGCCGCGCCATGCTCGCGGCCCAGAAGCGCTACAACAAAGTGGTGCAGTCGGGCCAGTGGCAGCGCAGCCAGCAGCACTTCCAGGATGCCGTGAACTTCGTGCATTCCGGCCAGCTGGGGAACATCCGTACCGTTAAGGTCTGGTGCTACCAGGGGTGGATGAAGCCGGGCCCGGTGGTACCCGATACCCAGCCGCCGGCCGGCGTGGATTACGCGGCCTGGCTCGGACCCGCCCAGAAACGGCCCTTCAACCCTAGCCGGTTTCATTTCAACTTCCGCTGGTTCTGGGATTATGCCGGCGGGCTGATGACCGACTGGGGCGTGCACCTGCTCGATTACGGGCTGCTGGGCATGAAAGCCGAAGTGCCGAAAACGGTGGTATCGCTCGGCGGCAAGTTTGCCTACCCCGACCTGTACGAAGAAACACCCGACACGCTCACGGCCCTCTACGAGTTCGACAACTTCAACCTTGTCTGGGACCATGCCATGGGCATCGATAACGGCTCCTACGGAAGGGACCATGGTATTGCCTTTATTGGCAACAACGGCACGCTGGTACTGGCACGCGGCGGCTGGGAAGTACTGGAAGAGAAACAGAGCAAGAACAAGGTGGCCAAACCCTGGGAGAAGGCTTCCGACAACGGGCTCGAAAAGCACTGGCAGAACTTTATTTCGGTGGTGCGTTCCCGTAAGACGGAACAGCTGAACTGCCCCCTGGAGGCCGGCGCGCATACCGCCACCGTGGCCCAGCTGGGCAACATCTCCTTCCTCAGCGGCCAGCGCGTGGTGTGGGACAAGGCCAAAGCCCAGTTCACCGACCCTAAACTGAACAAGTACCTGATGAAGGAATACCATAACGGCTATAAGCTGCAGTCGGCCTGAGCGGTCAGCACGTTTTAAAATACAGATCACCGGCGCGTTCAGTGCCGGTGACGGCCTGCGCTGGCCGTGGCATTACCAGTGCCTCCGCAGCTTTGCCTCAATCCATCCGCGTACAGCGAAGGCGGGTAACCGTTGAAGGGATGCCTGGAAAAGCTTCCTGCATCCTTTATACCCGAAATAGAAGCGCGTACGAAGCCTGGCGGCAGTTCAGGCGGCTCCCGTTTCCTCACGCTCCAGGTCTTTCAATTCTTTTTCCAGGAAATAATTCAGCACGGTACGGATCGCGGCAATCGCGGCCAGTTTTCCTATGTCGTCCCAGGTGGGGGCGACCGCCGTTTCCAGGATGTCGGCCGCCAGTAAAAGCTCCAGCGCCAGGGTAAGCCCGGTGCCGAATTGCACGCGCAGCCGCCGGTAGCCGATCTCCGGGCCGGCCCGCAGCAACTTCCGCGTATAGCCCCGGAGAAACCGCAACAGGGAGATCCCGATCACCAGCGCCGCAGTGCCTTCCACTGCGTAGCTCAGGAAACGGGCGATGCTGCGCATTGTTTCTTCCATGCCGGAATGCACTCAAAAACATTGCCACCGGCCGGCCGGGGCGCATGGTTTGATTTTTGCAAACCGATAGCCGTCGTATCCGGAACTTAACGGTTAGGGTTATGCTAAATCGCCGGAACCGGATGCCCGGGTAAACTTCATGGTATGAATGCACAAAAAGATCAGGATACGGAAAGCGCTTTTGTCCGGAAGGTTTGGATCGTGGCCGGCATCGCGGCCCTCGTGGTCGCCATCTTCTGGCTGGGCATCGTCACCTTCAACGTGTTACTGCTGATCCTGGCCGCCGTGCTCATTGCCACCTACTTCCGCGGACTGGCCGGCATTCTCCACCGCAATACCCGCCTCGGGATGAAGGCCAGCCTGGCCATTTCGGTGATCGGTTCCTTACTGCTGCTGATCGGCTTTCTCTGGTTTTCCGGAACCAGCATCCAGGGACAGGCCCAGCAGCTGAGCAAGACCCTGCCGTCGGCGATTGATAATTTCCGGCAAAAACTGAGCAGCAGCACCGTGGGGCAAAAGCTGCTGGAGCAGGCTTCTTCAGGCGGCGGCGGAAAAAGCTCCGGTATGTTCCAGTC
This sequence comes from Chitinophagaceae bacterium, assembly GCA_036263755.1. GTDB lineage: Bacteria > Bacteroidota > Bacteroidia > Chitinophagales > Chitinophagaceae > Flavisolibacter. Next base: position 7,054 of record DATAGL010001033.1, read on the forward strand.
TTTTTTCCGCAGTACGTTCGGGGTGCTCGGCGATATCTATGTCGTGCTTTTTCTCGGCATCTTCTTTACCGCTTCTCCGAAAACCTATGTCCAGGGGCTGGTACGGCTGGCCCCGGCGCCGGCCCGGGCGCGCACCGACGAGGTGCTGCACAAGGTGGGGGACACCCTGAAAAAATGGCTGAAAGGACAGTTGCTGGCCATGCTCGTCGTGGCCGTGCTTACGCTGATCGGCCTGCTCATCATGGGCGTGCCCATGGCCCTGGTGCTGGCCCTTATTGCGGGCCTGCTCAACTTCATTCCCAATATCGGCCCGCTCATTGCCATGGTGCCGGCCGTACTCATCGGGCTGATGCAGGGTACCGGCGTGGCGCTGGGCGTGGCCGGCCTCTATATCGGGGTGCAGATGCTGGAAAGCAACCTGATCACCCCGCAGATCCAGAAACGGATGATCGAGGTGCCCCCGGCGCTGATCATCAGCGCCCAGCTCTTCATGGGTGTGCTCACCGGGGGCTGGGGACTCGTGCTGGCCACTCCGCTACTGGCGCTGCTGATGACGGTGGTCCAGGAACTCTACATCAAAAAGCAGGAGCAGCAGATCAAAATTCAGTAAGCAAATTCAGACACGCAGTAAAACAGAAAGCCCCGCCGGAAGGCGGGGCTTTATATAAGGCGTTTACTTATTTGAATGTTGTGCATTCATGGGACTACGGACGCCTGGCATTAAATAGGATTGGAAAATGCTTTCTCTAAGGATGTGGATGGTTTTCGGCTTTCAAAGGAAAAGGTAGAAGTTGACTGATACTGGATTTTGCTTTGGCTTTTCAGGAATTGGATAATGCGGTTTTTGGACGATCAGGTTTTTTGGACTTGGATTTTGGTTGCGACTTTTCAAGGATCTGGATCTTTAGGATTGATCAGCGATCAATCAACTTCTGATGCAAACTTAGTCATTGGTGCAACACCGGTCAATCGCAATTATGCCCTAATTTTTGTTTATGGTTTTTACTTAGAGGTGCGTAGATCTACCAGGTAGATTTAGGGTCGGCACCGGAAATGGGAGTTCCCGGGCTTCAGCAGCTGTGCTTTTCCGGCCGGAAACGGTAAAAAGGCAGGTGGGCCGGTTTTCTATCCTGGAAACTGCGTTCCTTTCAGCTATACCCAGAACGGGTATGCAAACAAGCACCGCTTTATAAGGATTCGAGCCACGCCAGGCCTTCCTCGAGCCGGGAAAAAACCTTGATGGCCGGTGAGAAGTGAATATCGCGGGTAAAGGCGGCTATGCTGAAATGATGAAGCGTATTGGCTGCATACACCCAGGCAAAGTACTGCACGCCGGCCGTACGGAGCTGCGGGAACCATACCGTACGCACCCAGTCCAGCGGGGGGTCCCAGATCTCGGTGATGGCACTGTTATCATTGAGGATTTTCGTGCAGCCCGTCCGGTACACGCCGTTCAGTACCGCATCACAGCCGGCCTGCTTCGCCTCCCGGGTCAGCCGGCCCTTCCAGCCGGCATAAAGCCAGTGCTCAGGGGCGCAATACCCGAGGGAAATAAATTCCAGCTCCAGCACCGGCTGCAGTTGCTTTTCCTGCAGGGCCCGGCTGTTGGAAAAAAAGACACCTTCTTTCATTACATATAAACATAATGTATTTGCGCATTACCTGCAAGAGCTTGCCAGCAGCCCCAGCGGGTCTTACCGGAGAAAATTCCGGATTCACCGAAAAAAAAGGGAAAAGGGCCAGGGAAAAGACCTCCGGAACGGTCGGTGTTTTAACTTCAATCCAGACCTGTGTTTATGAACAATCTTGTCCTTCAACTGGAAGAATTGGGTTTGAGCAGCGAACAAGCGGAGACGTCCATCCGGGTCCTGGGTGACTGGTTTGAACGACACATGCCCATCGGCGGCCTGACCGTTCGCAATGAATTGCTGCGTCAGCTCCCTTCCCCCCGGGGCTGACCTGCCCGTTACGCTTTCCTCCACTTTTGTCCGGACCGGCCATCAGCCTGCCCGCCGCAGCCCCGCATCCGGATCTGCCGTCCACCCCGACCGCCTGCCTGCAGGAGGGCATATTTCCCCGAGCCCGCAAACCACCGCCAGGCCTAATCGCAAAAGGTATTTTTTGAAATAGGTAGTAATACGTTTGCAGTTTCGGAAAAGGCCCTGTACTTTCGTCTTGGTTTTTCATAGGATATTGGATTTTAAAACGGGGCGGAATTTCTATTCCAGCCCTTTTTTTTATCACAGATGGCGCAGAGGAAGGACCGCAGATGACGCAGATGAGGATATGCTGATAGCGCTGATAGCATTTATAGAAACAGTTTCTCCTGCATCCTATGCGTTTAACCCGGGCAGACTTTCTGGTTTGGTCCTTTGCATTTGGCCCTTCTCCTAAATCAGTCTTCCATTCCAACCGATTCTTTCTTCCGGCCGCATGTTCTCTTTGCAGTAACTATTGCCTACAGCAGGCTGACTGCTGAATCATAAAATAAGCAGTTTATTGAGATGTCCCGGAAAGCATTCCGTCATCAGCACGGCCGGAAAGAATAAAACCGTGATCCTGCTAATCCCTCCTCAATCCTGCCAATCCGCGGTTATTTGTATTAAATTGTGCGAAACTGCCTTCGATGAACCCGACGAAGCATTGCTTGCCTGCCGCCCCGAACAGCGGGATGGTCCGCCTCTGGGCGCTCTTTTGCGTATGGATCCTGACGCTTACGCCCGCGCAGGCCCAGGTAAAGCTGCCCGCTTTCCAGATGACCCAGGCCGGCGGCCAGGTATTCCGCGCCCAAAGCCTCCCGAAAGACAGGCCGGTGCTGCTTGTTTATTTTTCGCCCGACTGCGATCATTGCCATGAGCTGATGAAAGCCTACTTCAAAAGGGCGCAGGATTTTGCCAGGGCCTCGGTGGTGATGATCACCTACCAGCCCCTTGATAAAGTGGCCCTCTTCAGCAAGCAGTACGGAACGGCGCGCTATTCCAATATCACCGTGGGCACGGAAGGCACCACCTTCAAGGTGCGCTACCACTACAAGCTGACCGAAATGCCCTTTGTGGCCCTGCACGATCGCAACGGCAACCTGGTAAAATCCTATATCCGCACCGTGCCGCTCGACGACCTGGCGGCCCGCCTGAAAAAACTTCCGTAGCCGTTACCGCTGCCGGCGCTGGCCGCCGGCCCGCTCCCATCCTGATCTTCACCGCACAAACTGGAAATATGTATATGGAATCGAACAAGGCCGGCACGGCCGCTGCCGGCGTCCGGCCCCGCACCGGATCTTCGGGTTACGTCATGCGGATCTCGCTCACCGCCGCGCTGGCCGGCTTTATTTTCGGGTTCGATACGGTAGTGATCTCCGGGGCCAACCTGCCCATCAAGGAACTGTGGGATACCACCCCGCTGTTCCACGGCTTCTTCATCATGTCGATGGCTTTATGGGGCACCGTGGTCGGCGCCATCTTCGGCGGCGTGCCCACCCAGCAGTACGGCCGTAAAAAAGTCCTGATCTGGATCGGCATCCTCTTCACGGTTTCTGCCATCGGTACCGCCCTCGCGCCGGACCCCTATACTTTTTCCTTTTT
>DATAGL010001034.1:0-1560 GCA_036263755.1 Chitinophagaceae bacterium
TGATCATCCTCCGGAATAAGCTGAATGAGCGGAAGAGCAAGACCAAGATCATCGCCAAGATCGAAAAACCTGAAGCGCTGACCAATATCCGTGACATCATCGTGGAATCGGACGGCATCATGATCGCACGCGGCGACCTCGGCGTGGAGCTCCCCATTGAGCAGGTGCCCCTGATCCAGAAGCAGATCATCCGGAAATGCCTCCACCGCGCCAAGCCCGTAATTGTAGCCACCCAGATGATGGAAAGCATGATCGACCGCTCCAAGCCCAACCGCTCGGAAATCACCGACGTGGCCAATGCCGTACTGGAAGGCGCCGATGCGGTGATGCTGTCCGGCGAAACCGCTACCGGCATGCACCCCTCCCTGGTGGTGGAAACGATGCGCAAGATCATTATGGAGGTGGAGCGCACCGATTACCGCTATAACCTGGAAGAAGTGCTCCAGCCCCAGCCCCACTCACCCTCTTTCCTTTCCGATGCCACCTGCTATAACGCCTGCAGCCTGGCGAAAGACGTACTGGCCGATGCCCTGATCGGTATGACCCAGAGCGGTTACACCGGCTTTATGCTCTCCTCCTACCGCCCCAAGGCTCCTTTATATATATTTACCAAGGAGCGCACGCTGGTTAACCAGTTATCGTTGTCCTGGGGGGTACGGGCCTTTTATTATGATGAAGAGGAAAGCCTGGACGATATCATTTTCGACCAGATCGACATCCTGAAGGAACGCGGGTTCCTGAAAAGCGGCGATGTGGTGGTCAATACCGGTAGTACGCCGATCCACCTGCACCTGCCGACCAACGTGGTGAAAATCACCAAAGTGGAATGATCCAACTTATATTATGAAATCAAAAGCCGGGCAGTTGCCCGGCTTTTGTGTGTTCGGGGCAAAGGCAGATGGAAAGTAAGGAACGAAGGAGAATAAATGTATGCTGCCGTGCATCGTTTTGAACGGTTGACTTGCCTGATAAATGGAACATTTTTTACGGCAACGGTTTGTTTAGGAAAATAGGGAGGGTTTTCACCTTGTTTTTAACGGGCTGTACGCAGATCGTTGATAACCTGTTGATAACTGGTGAGGAGCATAAAAAATAATGTGTAGCCTTAACATGATATCTGCTTTTTGCCTAGATTAGTGAAAATTTTCCCAATTTTCCAGAATAAGCGCTGCGATAGCTTATTACTCCTTAAACGATTGTACTTATGCGAAAATCCACTGCACGGCTAACGCAACTGTTAGCCTTCCTTCTCGTGCTATTTCAAACTTCCTTTGCCCAGACCCGCTCCATCACCGGACGGGTGGTTGACCCGCAGGGTGCCGGTGTGCCCGGGGTAACCGTTTCGGTACGCGGCACACAAACAGCCACGCAAACCGGTGCCGACGGCAGCTTTACCATCCAGGCCGAGGAAACTGCCACACTGGTATTTTCCGGAGTAGGTTTTACTACCCGTGAGGTGTCAGCCGGCTCTGATCTCTCGGCTGTGGCCCTTCAGACCGCTACGACCAACCTGAATGAGGTGGTGGTCGTAGGTTACGGTACTGCCCGCAGAAGAGACGT
>DATAGL010001035.1:0-4608 GCA_036263755.1 Chitinophagaceae bacterium
CGGAATTATTATTTCACGATTGGTAAACTGGCTTTGATCATCGGCCTTCCTATTGCGCTGCTGATCCTGCCCGCCAATTTCTTTGACAACGGTGAATCCATCTGTCTTTCCAAATTGTTGCTGGACATGGAATGTTATGCCTGCGGAATGACCCGCGGATGCATGCACCTGATCCACCTCGAATTTGAAGATGCCTTTGCCTACAACATGCTGAGCTTTATTGTTCTGCCGTTGATGGGTATTGTCTGGATTCAGTGGTTTATCAAAGAATGGAAAGTATACCGGAAACTGAAGAACCTGCAAAAGCAAACCGCAGTTTGACCCTCCGGGAAAATGTTTAAAAGGCCGCTAAAAAGCGGCCTTTTTTTATGGCACCGCTGTGGTCTAAAACAGCATTTTCAAGACCGTTTCCTCTTCTTTTATTCCTGACAAACGGTTTCCCGCAGACCTGCAGCTTTCATCAGGCCCGACCGATGTGTTTATATTTTCCTGGCAAATTTCCTATAAGGTTTATTCACAGGATTACCTGTTCCGGTATATGGAAATGCCTGATGGTGGATAATTCTTTATCCAGAACCTAATAGAGGTGTGTCTTCCTATTTACGTAAAATGGCAGGTTATAGTTTCAGCAGGAGAAGATTAGCTGGTTATTGTGCTTTATACATTCCTGCTAGCAGGGCCGCGGCGAACGCGGCCTTTTTTTTGCAGCTCCGGTATCAAATTGTTGACTTATGAAAAAGATCTATGTGATGGCGACGGCTGCCTGCCTGCTCTTCAGTGCGGCCGCTTTTGCCCAGGTACCCGCCAAGTTTGGCATTAAAGGAGGTTTGAATCTGGCTACCCTGAAGCTGCAGGAAGAAGAACCACGCGACACCCGCATTGGCTTTCACGGCGGGTTGCTGGCGCATATTCACCTGGCGCCCCAATGGGCCGTACAGCCGGAACTGGTTTATTCCAGCCAGGGTATGGAAGAGGCTACTACTGGTGTAAACAACAAATGGAAGCTGAACTATGTGAATGTTCCCGTCATGATCCAGTACATGTTCAATAACGGCTTCCGGTTGCAGGCTGGTCCCCAGGTCGGACTCCTGACCAGTGCTAAAATCACCGGTGAGGATGGCGGGGAAGTGAATAATACGGATGACTTTAAAAAAACGGACGTTTCTGTCGGGTTCGGCGTAGGCTATCTTTCCTATTCCGGCTTAGGTGTGGATGCCCGGTACAACCTGGGTCTGACCAACATCAACGAGTATGATCCTTCGAACAAGGTAACCAACCGTGTATTTCAACTCGGGATCTTCTACATGTTTGATAGCCGGCATAAGGCAAAGTCACGGTAATACCTGAACGTTTTCCACAGGAAGCCAAACCGGCCTCCTTTTTGTAAACATTGATTTATTGAAAAATTAAGAATATGAAAAAGATTAGCTTGTTTGCGTTAGCAATCATGTCAGGTGCGGTTATGTTTGCCCAAAGTACTGTTATAACAAGGACACCTATGGAAGTGAAGCCACGGTTTGGTGTCAAAGGTGGTGTAAACCTTGCAACCTTTAATGTTAGTGAAGATGAGTTTGCAGCAAATTCCGCTCCTTACAATGTAAACCGTAAAACTTCATTCAATGCAGGAGTGTTTGTGAATATCCCACTCGGTGGCATGCTCCGCCTGCAGCCTGAACTTATTTATAGCGGGCAAGGCAGTAAATACCGTCAGAATGTAAGGGTTAGCATGTTAGATCAACCAATTGAAGAAGACTTGCATTACCTGAATGTTCCGGTGATGTTCCAGATTGTTACACCTGGTGGATTTTTTGTGGAAGCTGGTCCCCAAGTGGGCCTGCTGATCGATGCGGAACGGGAGATCGGAACTAATGCACAGGGAGAGGAACTGAAAGATATGCGCAAGCGTATTGATGTAGGTGCCGGAGCCGGTCTCGGCTATATGACGCGTGTCGGTTTAGGTGTTAGTGCTAAATATGTTCGTGGCTTTTCTAATGTATGGAATGCTGAGGACGATAATATGGAAAGCGCAGGTAAAATGAAGAACGATGTGATCGGTCTGAGCCTTTTCTATCAGTTTGGCGCCGGTAAATAATGTCTAGACTATTGAAGAAGGCCCCGCACCGCGGGGCTTTTTTTATGCCGGTACGGCTGAGGAGTCCGGATTGATTATTTTTACCAAAAGTTCGTTTTCGTGAAATCCATTCTCAGCCACCAGCAAATCAGTCTCACCATCAAGCGCCTGGCCAACCAGCTGCTGGAAAGCCATTCCGGCCTGGAAGGCACGGTGATCATCGGCATACAGCCCCGCGGGATTTTTCTTTCCGACCGGATTGTGCAGGAAGTAAAGGCAGAAGCCTCCGTGCCGGTTACGTATGGCAAGCTCGACATTACCTTTTACCGGGACGATATCCGTAAGGAGATCCATGTGCCGAATCAAACGCATATCGATTTTTCCATTGAAGGCAAGAGGGTAGTGCTCATCGATGATGTTTTGTATACCGGGCGCACGATCCGGGCCGCCATGGATGCGCTGATGGACTTCGGCCGTCCCGAAAAAGTGGAGCTGCTGGTCCTGATCGACCGGCGGTACAGCCGCGAATTACCCATACAGCCGGATTACACCGGCCGTTCGATTGATTCCATCGTATCCCAGCGGGTGAAAGTGAACTGGAAGGAGAAAGATGGAGTCGACGAAGTAGTCCTTATCGGATAAAACGGCTCCAACTGGACCTGCTCACCTCATGCTCCTTTCCTTTATCTTTGATTTTTAATGGCGCTTTCTACCCGACACTTACTTGGCATCAAGGACCTCCCGGCTACGGATATTGCTCTTATTTTACAGACCGCCCAGCAGTTCAAGGAAGTACTGCAGCGGCCGATCAAAAAAGTTCCCTCGCTCCGGGATATCACCATCGTCAATCTTTTTTTCGAGAATTCCACCAGAACGCGCATCTCCTTTGAGCTGGCGGAAAAACGCCTTTCGGCCGATACCGTCAACTTCACGGCTTCCGGCTCTTCGGTCAGCAAAGGAGAAACCCTGCTCGATACGGTCAACAACATCCTGTCCATGAAGGTGGACATGGTGGTCATGCGGCACAGCGCCAGCGGTGCCCCGCATTTCCTGGCCAAACATATTCCGGCCGCCATCATCAATGCCGGCGACGGCATCAATGAGCATCCTACCCAGGCGTTGCTCGATGCCTTTTCCATTACCGAGGCGATGGGCCGGCTGGAAGGGGTTAAAGTGGCAATCATTGGCGATATCATGCACAGCCGGGTGGCGCAAAGCAATATCTACCTCCTGAAGAAAATGGGAGCGGAGGTTATAGTGTGCGGCCCGCCGACCCTTATTCCCCGGCACCTTTCAGAAGCGTTCGGGATCCGCGTGGAATACAGCCTCAGGAAGGCCCTGGAATGGTGCGATGTGGCCAATGTACTGCGCATACAGCTGGAGCGGCAGAATCAGGTCTTATTCTCTTCCCTGCGGGAATACAACCTGGCATACGGGATCAGCCGACGGCTGCTTGACAGTCTGTCCAAACCGGTCACCATCATGCATCCGGGACCGATCAACCGGGGGGTCGAGCTGGACAGCGACGTGGCGGACAGCGATCAGTCCATAATTTTGCAACAGGTGGAAAACGGGGTAGCCGTTCGGATGGCAGTTTTGTACCTGCTGGCCGGCGAGCGAAGCTGAATTGTTCAACCCAGAAAATCTGAAACATGCGTATTGCCCTATTTCCAGGCACTTTCGACCCGGTTACGTTCGGCCATATCGATATCATTGAGCGGTCCCTGCCTCTTTTTGATAAGCTGTTCATCGGAATCGGGGTGAATGCAAACAAGGCACCGATGTTTTCCGCCGAGCAGCGGGTGGCCTGGCTGAAGGAGCTGTTCGCAGGTGAACCCAAGGTGGAAGCCGTCATTTATGAAGGACTGACTATCAACTGCTGCCGGGACATTCAGGCAGGTTACATCCTGCGGGGAATCCGTTATGTGAATGATTTCGAATATGAAAAGGCCATTGCCGATATGAACCGGAGCCTAGACCCGCAGATTGAAACGGTTTTCCTTACCTGCCTGCCCAAATTTACCTCGGTAGCCTCCACCCTGGTCCGCGATGTCATCCGGAACGGCGGTGATGTATCGCAGTTTGTGCCGGACCCGGTGCTGGTGACCATTCGCCAAAGCCAGCGGAAGGTTTTTACTGTCTGACCGGTGTTTCTATTTTTTTGCCTTTAGCACTTTTAGGGCAACCCGGACCACATCAGCTATGGAAGCATGGGTGTTTCCGAGGTAAGGTTCCAGTCCGGTTAACGGCACCCAGATACATTCCTCTATATCTTCTTCCCTTTGCGGAGTCAGACCTTCTCCCGGGCCGGTATGCTCCATCAGGTACCAGACCGATTCTTTCAGGGCCAGCTCGTTTCCTTCGGTATAGGTATGAAAGGTCGTGTGCAGGTACGCGCCCAAGTTTATCTCCTGCAGCCCTGTTTCTTCCTGAACTTCCCTTACTGCGCAGGCTTCCAGGGTTTCGCCCGGATCAAGTTTACCCTTCGGCAGATCCCACTTTCCTTTACGGAAAATCAGGAGCACCGTTTCACCACG
>DATAGL010001036.1:0-5993 GCA_036263755.1 Chitinophagaceae bacterium
CCTCCTTCAGGACCTTTGCCATGGGCACACTGGATACTGCTGACTGTTCCATTCCGGTGGCTGTTTTTGCTGTCGAGACCAGCCGGAAAATACGGTCATAGTTTTTATTGAATTTATCAAAACGTACTTCATCCGTTACCCAAAGTGCGATCAGCGCAAAACAGGTAAGCCCTAACGATAAACCAAAAATGTTCAGGAGAGCAAAGGTCTTGTTCTGGATTATCTGCCGCCAAAAGGCTTTGATATAGGTGGAGAGCATAAAACGAGGGATGAATCAGATAGAAGAACCAAACAAATGCCAATTTATTACCATGCTGAAAACCAGGTAAATGGTAACAAGTCAGCATCGAAAGAGTGTCCGTTTTTGAACTGTACTGTCCGATTTCAGTACACCGCAGGCCTGCCCTATAACCGGCATTTCAAATGGAACAGCTATCAGGCAAAACAAATTTATGCTCCATGGAATGGCATCAACCTGGGGTCAGACAAGCGGGTAAAACACAGTGCTGAAAAACAAACGAAAGGTTGCCGGTCCCTGTATTAAAGCTGAAGCGATGGAGGATATGCGTTTGTTTGCAATTGGATTTTCCTTGCCTGGAGATTGACCCTTGTTATTGCTATAAAGAAAAAACTCCTTGCCGGTCAACCACCCTGTCGCATGCCTGGTAAACTGTTATCTGCTGAATATTACTGAGCCAGGAGCCAGGATAGCACCTGTTCGGGGTCGGCAATGCTCCAGGAGTGCGGATGCTTCAGGTTGCCGGGCTGCCGGTAGCCTTTGTTGTGGGTGGTCACCAGCACCGCTTTTTTGTTTCCCAGGCGCTGTAACTCATTGATCATCGCGGCATGGTCGGTCACATTCAGGTACGAGAAATCATAACCCCGGTTGGTGAGCCACCACTGGATATCCGGCTCCGTGATCAGCATGAGGGGTGTATGGACCAGCGTCCGGACCGCCCGCTGCGTGGTGTCGGAGAACGAATAAGGGGAAAGATGGTGATATCGTTCCCGGGCGGTGGCCGGTGTTCCGCCCATTTCCTTTTCGATCCGTTCGATCATGTAGCGCACTTCGCCGTTGACTTCGGTATTTACAGACAGCCGGACCACGCGCCGGGCGCCATTGTAAAAATGTTCAAAATCCAGGGGCGGGTCCACAGCGAAAACAGCCTTGGGTTTTATGGCCGCCGCATTTTGCGCGGCCCGTTCCGCATATTTGACGGCACAGCTGCCGCCAATGGAAAGGCCGCCTATGTAAAAGGGCTTCCCCTGCAAATGGTATTTCGCTACGGCGCCCTTGATCTGGTCATCCAGCGATTGCTGCGAGGCGCTGTCGATCCCGAAATACAGGGGCCCCGTCTTCAGAACGGGTACGATCGTGAGGATGCCTTTGCGGGCCGCGGTTGCCGGAATGGCGGTTTGGTCCAGGAGGTCTTTGGGAGCCGCCCCGAATCCATCCAGCAAAACCATGAATGCCTTTACCGGCTGCTTTTCCGGCAAGACCGCGATGTACATATCGGAAGTACTGTCCCGGGCGTCCAGGTAAACGGTTTCCGTTTTCTGTCCGGAAGAAAGAAACGAAAGCAGGGAGGCCAGGCCGATCAGGGTTGCTTTTTTCATGCGGGGATCATTTGCGGGTAAGTTTTAAAAGAAGATCCGCTTTCATTGTGCTCCGGAAACCATACTCCTTGTTGCCGGCAAGCACATTCCTGGAGCCCATGCCTGTCTCCGCCGGCAATTTCGTCTACTGGGCCAGCAGCCATTTCACCAGGTCGTTCGGCTCGGCGATGCTCCACGAGTGGGGATGGCGTTTATGATCCGGCTTGCGGTAGCCTTTGTCCGCTGTCGGGATCAGGGTGACCTTTTTATTGCCCATCCGCCTTAACTCATTGGTCAGGGCCGCGAAATCGAACGCATTCATGCCTGAATAATCCACGCCCTCATTCAGCGCCCACAACACATCGGGCTCGGTATACAGCCGGATGGGCAGGCTGGCCAGGGGTTGAATGGCTTGCTGCGTCGTATCGCTGAAAGAGTAAGGCGACAGCCGGTAGTAGTTGGGCAATGCTTCATCGGGTGTTCCGCCAAATTCCTTGTTAAAGCGCCGGAGCATGTACTGGTTTTCTTCCAGTATTTCCTTGCCGGTTCCCGGGAAGCGCATCTCCCGGACCATCGTCCGGTACATCCGCTCAAAGTCGAGCGGGGCGTCAATCGCGAATACCGCCGCGGGCTGCACCGGGTACTTGTTCCTTATGGCCAGCTCCGCATATTTGAGGGCGCAGGTGCCCCCGATCGAAAAGCCGCCAACATAGAATTTTTGATCTGTCAGCCGGTGCCGGCTCCTTACTGCGCCCAGCAGCTCGAGGAAGGAGGCCTGCGTGGCGGTATCCATCCCGAAGGAAGCGATGCCGGTTTTAAAGGTGGGAATGATCGTCAGGATGCCCTGGCGGGCGGCGATTCTGGGTAACTCCGTCTGTAAGAGCACATCGCCCGGCTTCTGGAACATACCGGGAACGAGGAACAGGTATCCGGTATAGGGAAGCTTCGGCGGGAAAACAACGATGTATAAGCTGGAAGAGCTGTCTGCGGCATCCAGGTAAACCGTTTCCGTTTTCTGTGCCCGGGAAAAGGAAACCAGCAAGAGAGCGGAGAACAGGATGGCAAGCTTGCGCATGGGGAAGCAGTTTAGACTTTTGGTACCATTCAGCGGCTTTGCACCGGACGTGATCCTAAGATACTGTTTTCCGCCTTTGTGTACGGCCTGCAGCACGCCGGTACGGGCATTCCGGCGCTTGCACCGCCCTTTGCCGCCACCTCCTTCCGTCGTCCTGTGCGCTGCCGCTTCCGGCCGGAGCTTCCCTAAACCCTGAGCGCGCCGCGGAAACCCCTGCTGCCGTAATACGACTGGGCCCCGTTGTGGTACACGAACACCTGCCCGTAGCGGTAATCGCCGAAAAGGGCGCCGCCCAGGTCCCGGATTGCATCCGGAGTGCGGATCCAGCTGGAGGTTTTTGTATCAAATTTGCCTAACTGCTGCAAGGCCCGGTACTCGGCTTCGGTCAGCAGCGCAATGCCCATTTCGGCTGCCATATCCAGGGCGTTGTTTTTTGGTCTGTGCTCTTTCCGCGACTCCAGGCCCTCGCGGTCGTAGCAGACGCTTCTGCGCCCCGCGGGACTTTCCGCAGCGCAATCATAAAAAAGGTATTCGCCGGTCTTTTCTTCAAAGCCGACTACATCAGGCTCGCCGCCGGTCCTTTCCATTTCCTGGAGCGACCATAGCTTGCCCGGAAGGGTTTCCAGCCGGGCCTGCACCTCCGCCCACTCCAGGCCTTTATGCCGGTGCCTGTTCTTTTCAAACCGGGCTTTCCATACCTGGAACAATTCCTTCTGTTGTTCAGGTGGCAACTTTTGCTGGGCGCCTGTCATATGCTTCCTTTTTTGATTACAATAAACTGCCTTTTGATGAATTTACCCAGTACTGCACCCATAAAAACAGGCAGGATCCGGCCTTATTACCGCAGCTGCCCGGCCAGCTTTATACTGTGTTCCAGTGATCCCGTATTCCTCCAGTCGTTATGGCCGGTGATGATGTATTTCGGTTGCCCGAATGTGTTGCGCACTTTTTTGAGGGAGGCGGCATACTCCGTTACACTGGCGTCGGATAAGTTGCCCAGCGTGCGGTCCTCCACGCTTTTGATGAGGCAGCCGCCATAAAGCAACCGCTCTTTTTCAAACCAAACGACAATATTGTCCGGGGCGTGCCCGGGCCCGGGATAATAGGTGCGGAACGTGTACTGGCCTACCGTAAAGGCGGTGTCCCGGCTGATCAGGAATTCAGCCCTTTTCATACCTCTTTGCCGGCTCAGGCTATCCGTTTGCCGGGTGGTATACGTCTTTATTCCCTGCTGCCGGTAATATTCCAGTCCCCCGGTCCGGTCCTCATGGAAATGCGTGGCGAGGCACAGCACCACTTCCTTCCGGTGCCGGGCCCGGATGCTGTCCAGCAAAGGCCGGAACTGCGTGGTGTCCCAGGGCGTATCGATCAGTACCACTCCTTCGGTGGTCACGAGGTACAGGGCATTGGCCGGATACCGGACCCCCTGGTACTGGCTGTACGTGGTGTATACGTAAAAGTCGCCGGCCACACGGGCGATTTTCAGAGGGCTGCCGGCAGCCTGCCCGAAGAGGCTCGTCCCGATCAGCAAACAGGCAAGGGTGGTTACAAGCGTACGCATGGTAATGGGAAAAGAGTTGGCGGAAAGTAGCCGGCCCGGCGGGCAATGATTGCTCCAACTTTCGATCGGCGCAGCCGGTTCCCCCCCTTTCTTTCGGGAAGATAGCTATTCGCTCCTGCTTCGCAAAAGGCTCGGGGAAGCGTTTCGCCCTCTTTTGCACCGCGTCTCCCGGCGGACAGCAGTTGGTACAATGAATGGGAGATGGAACACCGGTTCAGCTTTTACATTGCAGGTGTTCCAGGCGCTTGCCTAGGAGCTGCTTTGTTCCGGCAGGGCGGAACCCGAGCTTCAGGTATAAGCGCCGGGCACCGGGGTTTTCGGGGTCCACCAGTAAGCCCAGTACGGCCTTTTGCCGCTGGACATATTCGTACACGAGGAACTGCAGCAACCCCGTTCCCCTTCCCCTTCCCTGATGCTCCGGCCGGACACCGAGGGAGTCGATGTAGATTTCGCCGGCACCGGTTTCGTCTTCCGGCTCCAGGTGCCGGGCGAACCGGGTTTCCAGGTAGTCGAGCACCGGCTGCCGTAAAGCGTGCAGCTGCGCTCCGTCGTAGATATTGACTGCGGCCACCACTTCACCATCCGCTTCGGCCACCCAGCAGTTCCGGAAAGAGTACTGGTTGTTTTCCTGCTCCGCAAAGTGCAGCAGAAAGGCTTTTGCCTTTTCCGGGTCCCGTTCGCCGATGAACCGGTATACAATATCCTCCATGGCCAGCAGGAGGCAGGCCGCTATGGGTTCCGCGTCGTGTACCGTTGCTTTCCGGATGATCATGCGTTCATGTATAACAGGTGGTGCAGCGGGCTGCGGGGAGCCGCCGATCTCAGAGCCGCTCCCCTTTGATGAGTACGGAGGATTGGATGGACTGCTCCTTCAGGTGCAGGAAGGTTTTTCGCTCTTCGTCCTGCAGGAACCGGGCAAGGTCCGCTTCCGTTTCAAACGCCACCAGGTGGACCTCATACGGCGGCTCCATCGTTCCTTCGATCAACGCCCCGGCGCCCGGCCGCAAGCGCAGCAACAGCTGCCCGTTGTACCGGGCAATGATCGGGAGCGCTACGGCTTCAAACTGGTGGAAAACCGCTTCCTGTCCGTCCCGGAGGTAAATAAGCTGCGTACAGTAAATCATACTGAAAGCTACGATCCGGGAAGGAAAGAACGGTAGTGCCTCCGGCCGGAAATACAGAAAGGCCTGTGCGGTAGCAGGTGGCCTGTATCCGGGTTTTACTGCCCGTTTATTTTACCGGAACGACACCGTTTCCCCGGCAACGATCAGGAGCGTCTCCCGGGGTGCCGACATATTTTCTTCCGTCAGCAATACGGCCCTGTCCAGGAGCTTCGAAACGGCCGTCAGGTAGCCGACCAGTTTCTGATGGTCGGCGTAAGACCTGATTTCGGCCGGGCAGATGTCCTGTTCCAGGACTTCCTCCCCGGCGAAAATAATGTGGACCGCAATGTCGTCCAGGTAGATCCTGGCCGTGGGGCATTCGCCGTCGTCGCTGCGCCAGTACTGCAGCACGGCTTCAAAGTCGATCTTTTCCGCGCGGAAGGAGTCGCCGACCGCAAATTCCGTCCGGTAGTGCCGGTTGACGAAATCCACCCAGCGGCGCCAGTCGCCGGTGGTTACACCCCGTACCAGGATGTCCCGCAACGAACCGTCTTGGCGGTACACCTTTTTCTTCAGTTCTTTCCAGGTCATACAGGTAAGGTTATGGTAAAGGGGCAGTGGATCCGGTAGGCCCGGCCCTCAGGAGGCAGCAGGGGTT
>DATAGL010001037.1:0-3628 GCA_036263755.1 Chitinophagaceae bacterium
AACTTCTTTTCCGTGGAAACCGTCAAGCAGTACATCGACCTGATGGCGGCCTATAAACTGAACCAGCTGCACTGGCACCTGACCGACGACCAGGGCTGGCGCATCGAAATCAAAAAATACCCGAAGCTGACCACCGTCGGCAGCCGCCGCGACCGTACCGTGCTCGGGCATTACTGGGACCGGCTTCCGCAATGGTTTGATACGGCCGATCATGCCGGTTTTTACACCCAGGCCCAGATTCGCGACATCGTACGCTACGCCGCTGAACGGCACATCAACATCATTCCCGAGATCGAAATGCCGGGCCATTCGAGTGCGGCCATTGCGGCTTACCCCGAGCTGTCGTGCGTGCCGGGTGAGCCGAAGAAGGTAGCCGAAACCTGGGGCATTTTCACCGATATCTACTGCCCTTCCGAAACCACGTTCCGTTTCCTGGAAGATGTGCTCGCCGAAGTAATGGAGCTCTTTCCCAGTCCCTACATCCATATTGGCGGTGATGAAGCCCCGAAGGATAAATGGGAAGCGTCCCCGCTGGCCCAGGCCCTGATCCGCGAACGGGGACTGAAGGACGCGCATGGCCTGCAGAGCTATTTTATAAGCCGTATCGAGCAGTTTGTCAACAGCAAGGGACGCAAGTTGATCGGCTGGGATGAGATCCTGGAAGGAGGACTGGCGCCCAATGCCGCAGTTACCTCGTGGAGAGGCGAGCAGGGAGGCATTGATGCGGCGCGGCTGGGCCATGAAGTGGTGATGAACTCCCAGTTGAACGGACTCTATTTCAGCGACCGCCCCGAGCCGCGCACGGAGCTTGAATTCCGGATGAACCGCCATTCCCTCCAGGCCTTATACCAGTACGATCCCGTACCCTCGGTACTCACGCCGGAACAGCGCAAATATATTATCGGCGCCCAGGGCGCCATCTGGACCGAATACGTGCGCACGCCGGCCCGCCTGCAGTATACCCTGCTGCCGCGGATGCTGGCCCTGTCCGAGCTGTTGTGGACGCCTGCAGCCGGCCGCAATTTCCATACGTTTGCAGCAGAGCGCCTTCCACTCGCATTGGCCCGGCTCGAAAAAGGAGGCATCCAGTTTCGCGTACCCCCGGCACTCGGACCGGTGGATACGCTGCTGCAGGGCGGGCAGTTTCTGCTGACCTTTGCCCCATCAGTAGCCGGGGCGGTCATTCATTACACGACTGATGGTTATCCCGCTACGGAAACCGACCGCGTATATACTGCTCCGCTGGTGATCACTGTGCCCGAAGGGGAGCAGCGCGAAATCCAGACGGTAGTGGTGACCCCGGGCAACCGGAAAAGCGCCGTTACCCGCACTGTGCTCTACAACCGCCCGGCGCCGGAAGCCACGCGCTACGGCGTGTTGAACGGCCTGAATTACCGGCTTTCCCGCGGCAGTTTTTCTGCCCTTTCCGAACTGGACACCGCACGGGTCTGGACCAGCGATACGGCTACCTCCTGGGACATGGAAGCACTTCGCCGCCAGCATGGCCGCTTCGGAATCACGTACTCCGGCTTTATCCGGCTTGATACCGATGGTGCTTACACCTTTTCGTTACAGTCCGATGGTCCTTCCGAACTGCTGGTGGACGGACGGGTGGTAGCAGTGCATACAGGCGGCGGAGCGGCTCCTTCCACCGGAACGGTCACTACGTTGCGGGGGCTGCATGCCCTCCGCATCCGCTACCGCAATACAGGGCAGCCGAATCAGCTGCAGATCACCCTGCGCCTTCCCGACGGGCGCTCCCTGCCCCTGCCGCACTGGATGCTGCTGGGCCAGAATATCGGGGCGGGCATGACCGGTGTGGATTACCAGTAAGGGAGGTGAAGCGTTGATAAGGTGGGAAATGTTCCATAAGCAATATTCAATGCTCAATATTCAAAGCCAGGATATATAAGAGGTTACAAATATTCTGCGAAAGGAACAGGCAAACGGAGTGTGCGGAAGCTGCTCACTATGGGTAAGTGCCCTGTATCGAAGCATGCAGTTAATTATGCTTTGCTTCCTTCGGGCAATCCATTATCTGAGTGCGATCCCTATCCGCAAAACAGGAAATGTCCGCGGATAAAGACAAGGAACCTTGAGTATTGAATATTGCTTATTGAATATTTTCCTCCAATGCACCTGTGAACCTGTGAACTTGTCAACTCCTCTCCTCACAGCACCTCCAGCGCCCGCAGCAGCCCTTCGCGGTAGGTATCGCCGATGGGCAGGTAGTGTTCGCCGATGACCACGCGGCTCTTTTCCAGGAACCTTATGTGGCGGATGGACACGATATAGGATTTGTGAATGCGCACGAAGGCTTGTGCGGGAAGCCGCTCCTCGAAGGTGCGCAGGGGCTGCAGCGAAAGGATCTTTCCCGCCGCCGTGTGCAGGGCCACATAATCGCGCAGGCCTTCCAGGTACCATACTTCCGCCAGGTTTACTTTCTGGATCTTGTATTCCGTTTTGACGAACAGGAAATCATCTGCCGTCCGCACTTCCGCCCGTGTAGTCATCCGGTCCCGGATCTTCTGCGCCGATTGCAGGAACCGCTCCAGTGTGACCGGCTTCAGCAGGTAGTCGATCACATCGTGCTCATAACCTTCGAGGGCATAGTTCGGGTAGGCCGTGATGAGCACCGCCTTGCAGCGTCCGCGGATCAGCTTCAGCAACTGCAGTCCTGAAAGCTCGGGCATTTGTATGTCGAGGAACAAAAGGTCGGCTTTGTCTTCGAGGATCCAGGGCAGGGCCTCCAGCGGGTTGGTGAACTGCCGGGCCAGCACCAGCCCGGGCGTACGGCTGATATAGTCGGCAATCAGTCCGCCGGCCAGGGGCTCGTCGTCCACTACAAGGCAGCGTATTTCTTTCTTATCCGGCATGGGTTACCTCCAGTTCGGCTGTGAATCGGTTCCCGGCATCCTTTGTCAGCAGTGAGTGGCGGCCCGGGTATAAAAGCTCCAGCCGGCGGCGCAGGTTCTGCAGCCCGATGCCCCCGACAGCATCTTTTTCCCGGGGGCCTTTTGTATTGCTGATCCGGAACCGTAAGCGGCCCGGTTCGGCCGCCAGCTCCAGTTCAATGTGCGGCCCTGCGGCCCGGAAATCGCCATGTTTGAAAGCGTTCTCCACGAAAGGAATGAGCAGCAGCGGCGGTACGCGCAAGCCTTCATCTGAGCCGCTTACCTTTTCCTCGATCTCCAGCGGCTGTTCAAAGCGCAGGCGCTGCAGGCGGATGTACTGCCGGATATAGTCCCATTCTTTCTGCACCTCCACTTCTTCCTGCTCCTGGTACAGCATGTACCGCAGCTGGTCGGACAGCAGGGCCACGGCCTCCAGGGCCTTGGGCGACTGCCGGTAAACAAGCGCGTAAATATTATTGAGGCTGTTGAACAGGAAGTGCGGGTTTACCTGCGAGCGCAGGAAGGAAAGCTGGGTGCGCTGGTTCTCCAGCAGCAGTTGCTGGTGTTCCACCGTGCGGCGGTGTTCGTTCTGCAGGAAAAAATACAGGACACCGAACAGGGAATAGAAGATGGAAAAATACAGGTTGTCGACGAGGTAGTAGGAGAGGGGTACGCCGCGATAGTAATTCCGGAAGCCAAAGGCTGCGGGAAAGAAAATTTCTTCTACCAGGTAC
>DATAGL010001038.1:0-1550 GCA_036263755.1 Chitinophagaceae bacterium
GCTGGAGGGTGGCTACTACCGGAAGATGGTCCGAGGCATATTGCTCATCAATCACTGCATGCGACACCACCGCGAAAGCGCGGGCGGGTGCAAAGGCAATAAAGTCGATGGTTTTGCGGGGAACGTCCACCGGGATGGTAAAGCCGCAGGCGTTGGAACAGGTGCGGGAAAAATGCTGGTCGAGTATGCCGATCACGTTGCTGCCCGGTTCCGCGTTCAGGTCGCCGCCCAACAGCACCGGGTGCTTTTCCTCCTTTAAAAAGGCGGCCAGCGCCCGGATCTGCAGCATCCGGTTTGTATCGCTGCGCTGGGCATCCAGGTGCGTGCAGGCCAGGGTGATTGTTTTCCCTTTTACTTCGATCTCGGCGGTGGCCAGCACGCGGGGCTCTCCCTTGGTTCCTTCGGCTGTGGGCAACCGCCGGGTGGCGGTGTTCTTCAGGGGATACCGCGATAACAGGGCATTGCCGTAGGCGCCGCCATCATAATCGATCGCCTTGGCGAAATAGACCTGCATGCCCGTCTTTTCCGCCAGCAGGGCGGCTTCATCTATTTTAGAGCGCCCCGTCAGCACATCCACTTCCTGCAGGTATACCACGTCGGGCCGCTGCTGCTGAATCACCTTGGCTACCGCATCCAGGTCAATGAATCCCGGCCGGGAAGGCGGGTTCGCATGATGAATGTTATACGTCATCACCCGCAGCGTGTCCTGAGCGCTTGCCGTCTGGGAAAACCGGTTGCGGGCGCAGGAAACGGTCAGGAGTACGAGCAGGGTTCCAAAGAAAGTCGGCTTCATTTTTCCGCTTTTACACCTGCTTCTTCGCCGGACGAAGCAGACGGGGTTAAGTGAATCGTGGTTTTCAAAGGCGCATCCGGTGAAACGAGGATGTTGGATACTTCCACCTCCAGGGGAACCTGTTGCGGGTAACTCCAGACGGCCTTCAGGATAAGGGTGGTGGTTTGCCGGGCCTTGAGCGTAGCCTGCCCCAGGGGCCATCCTTCCACATCATAGGGCGCCCGGGCCCTGATGTGAAAGGGAAGGTCGGATGTATTCCGAAAGTGCACCTTCAGGATCAGCTCTCCCTTCCTTTCCGCCTTTTCCGTTGTTACCGCGAGCGAGGCTTTAAAAAACGCTTCTGCTTCCGGCTGCCGGGCCACGAGGTAGTCATCAAAATAAAGGGCCGTGCGGCGCGCCACCAGGGCCTCCCGGATGCTCTCCTCCGTTTTTTCCCTGGCAAACACCAGGGTCATCGGACGGTGCGTTTCCGCGTAATCGGCATACATATCGTAATGCGCGTCCGAGTTGGCCACCATCGTCAGGTTGTACTTCATCGCGATGCGGTGGGCAATGATGTTGTACCGGTTGGAGTTCACCACTTCCACGCCCGCTAAAATACCCTTATCCAGCAGGTCTTTGTGAAACGAGGTAAAGATATTGGTGTCTTTCCGGTCCCACCAGGAATAGCCCGGGTGGTTGTAAAACACGAAGGCGCCCTGCTTCTGCACTTCCAGGAAAGGGGCCATCAGCTGCTTATACGTCGGGCTGTCCTGCA
>DATAGL010001039.1:0-7199 GCA_036263755.1 Chitinophagaceae bacterium
CATCGAAGTGCTGGTGGCCCGGAACCTGCGCGTGGCCGTGCTTTGCGTGGATCCTTCATCGGCTTTTAACCGCGGGGCCCTGCTCGGCGACCGCATCCGCATGAGCAGCTGGTACACGCATCCCAACGTATTCATCCGCTCCCTGGCCACCCGCGGCAGCCTGGGCGGACTGAACCCGAAGATCATCGAGATCACCGATGTGCTGAAGGCTGCGCCCTTCGATCATATTATCATAGAAACGGTAGGTGTAGGACAAACTGAAGTGGAGATTGCGGGACTGGCCGATACCACCGTGGTGGTGCTGGTGCCCGAAGGCGGCGATGAAGTGCAGACAATGAAAGCGGGCCTGATGGAGATTGCCGATGTATTCGTGGTGAACAAAAGCGACCGGCCCGGGGCCGACCTGTTTGTGAAACACCTGCGGCAGATGATGGCCCCGGCCTTCCTCCGCTCCGCCTGGCCCATTGAAATCCTGAAAACGGCGGCCGCGCAGAAAGAAGGCATAGAAGAGCTGCTGTCTGCCATTGAAAGGCACCATGCAGCGGCCGAAGGCACCGGCCGGCGTTCCTGGCTGCTGGCCGAAAAAGCCTGGCAGCTCATCCAGAACGGGAAAATGAAAGGCCTCCGGAAAGAAGAACTCCGGGAAAAGATACAGGCCGGCCTGAACGGTTCATTCAACCTCTACCGTTTCGTGCAGCAATACCTTTAAGCCACCCCGATCTGCTTTTCCCGGCGCCACCAGCGGTACGCCAGAAAACCGATAATGGCCAGGGGCATGAAGGCTAAATAAAGGATGCCGGCGTTCAGTCCCTCGGCCGGTTTTTCACCCATCTGCTCGGCCGTGCGCGTGCAAATGGAGCACTGCGCCGCCGCATCGGCCGGAACCATAAAGGCTGCCAGCACCAGCACTGCTATAATCAACATCTTGTTTTTCATATCGCTCAGGCCTGCAAGTTAAGACGGGAATGCTTTGGAAAGGCGTTAAATCTTAAATGGAATTGGGTGTTGGGAATCGGGAATTAGTTGATCAGTTGATTGGGTTGATAAGGCTCCTTAGCTCTTTTTCTCCTTAGCTCGGCAGTTTATCCCGCAAGGCGGGACGAAACCTCATCGCAGACATTTCCCACTTTTCTTCGACCTTTCTTCGGATATACTCCGTTGATACCCCGTATATACTCCGTCTTTTTCGAAAATGAACGGAGTATATACGGAGTATAGGCGGAGTAAAGGCGAAGCCATCCCGGATCAGGAGCGAAGCGGCCCCGTCTATAAAAAAACTCCGCCCGGAACAGGCGGAGTGTGTGCAACCCTATAGAACCAACCCAGGGGTACGGTGCATCCGTTCGGGACCGTGCGTGTAGCGACCGGTGCCGGAACCCTCCTGGCCGGCAGCCCGGCCGGGAACAGCTTTCCTTTATTGTTTAATCAGGGGCAGGGTGAGCCGGCTGCCGTCCGCGGCCGTCACCTGCAGGTAATAGCTGCCGGCGGCCAATCCCTGCAGCGAAACCGGGATCGCGTTGCTTCCGGAGCGCACCGCCACTGTCTGCTGCCGCAACGCCCGGCCATCGGCACCCAGCAACACCAGCGTGGCGGTGTAGCCGGCCGGGGCCTGTAGGTGCAGGACTGTGGAAGTAGTGGCGGGCACCGGTGCCAGCCTGGCGTCGGAGGCGGCTCCACAGGCCCGCACCGACAGCAGCGGCGACAGGTGCTGGGTTCCGTCTTCATCTACGGCCAGGAATCGGTAGAGGCGGTTGCTGCCGGCGAGGGCATCGGGGTCTTCCCAGCGGTAGGTATGCGGGCCCGAGGTATTGCCGATGGCCGGCACGGTAGCCAGGGACTTCCAGCTGCCGGAGCCGTCGCGGCCCTGTACCTGGAAGTGGGCTACTTCTTTCTCCTCGATGGTGGTCCATTCCACCGCAACCGTTCCGCCGGTGCAGGCGCCGGCCAGGGGACCCCAGAAAAGGGGCAGCGGGCTGCCGTTCACCGACAGGGCAAACTGGCGCAGGGAAGCCAGCCCGGAAGCTTCCACCCAGTGCTCACCCGTGTTGCGGGTGCCGCCGATGCGGCTCCAGGTGACGGCTGTATTGGCGCGGCCAAACAGTTCCAGGGTATTTTCGGTAAGGGTGTTCAGCTCGGGGACCAGGTAGCGGAACCGCAGGGTGGCGTTCAGCCCCGTATTGTTGGCCGGCTGGAATTCGTAGAAGCGGAGTACTTTTTTGAGCCCCGAACCGCTGCCTTCCTCTTTATGGGTGCGGATGAGGGTGACCGTGCCCAGGTTGGCGGCGCTGGTCACCGAGGCGCCCAGGTTGCCGGGGTTGGCGCCGGCCGGGGCGTTCAGCGGAAGGGTGATCCGGATGGAGCCCCCCGAAGGACCGGTAATGCGTGTTTCGGCAGTTTCACCTTCCACCACGGCGGAGGGCTGCAGGGTGGCCACCTGCCCGTTGAGGTTCAGCAGCCCGCTTTGCAGGCGGATCTTTTCACCGATCTGCAGCGGGCTGCCCAGCAGCAGGGAGGCAGAGCCTTTATCCACGACCAGCCCGCGGAGCTTCCAGCCGGCCGAGCCGTTGAGGCCGTAATGGGCATTGCCGGTGACCACCACGGTAGCGTCGGTCAGGTCGGAGGCGGGATCGTTGTTGGTGCCCTGGGTATTGTGCAGCACGATCTGCACGTTTCCGGTGGCTTTGAGGCCGGCCCCGGGCTGGATGAGCAGCTGGGCCTGTGCGATCGTGGCGGCTGCCGTAAGGAGGAGGAGGGTAGTTATTTTTTTCATGATGCAGGTTGAAGGGTTTACTGGAAGAAGTAATAGATGTTGCCGTTTTCCTTTTGGTGCATGATATCGGCACGTACGGCGCCTACAGCGGCGGCGCCCCCGGAAAGGGCCACGGAGGTGCCGAAGCCGTCGGCCCGGTCGCCGGTGCGGGCCATCAGGGCAGCCTGCTGTTCCCAGCGGCTGCCCCTGCGTTGAAAGATGTAGGCGGCGCCCTGCCCCTGGGCGCTTCCGATCTGCATACCCGGGGCGCCCACGATGATCTGGTCGCCGCTGCGGTGCACCGAGGAGCCGAAGGCGGCATCCCGCTGGCCGCCGGTCGCCTTCAGGGTATCGGTGAGCTGCCAGGCCGCCCCGTTGCGGACGTACACATACACTTTGCCGTTACCGGGGTACTCCGGGTAGGAAAGTTCAGGTACACCCACCAGCAGCGTATCGTTTTCCAGGTGCAGGCTGTAGCCGAACTCATTGCCCGTATCGTTTTCGGGATCATCCAGAACCGCTCCCTGCACAAAGCTGTTCCCGTTGTACTGGTAGAGGTACACCCGGCCCTGGGCACTATGGCCGTTGACTTCTTTATAAGGAGCTCCGATGGCGGCCCAGTTTCCGTGCAGGCTGAGGCTGGTGCCGAAGCGGTCGCCTTCCGCGCCGTCCGGGGCCGTGATCCGGGGCAGCGACAGCCAGAGGGAACCTACTTTCCGGTATCCGTACACGGCGCCCTGGCTTTTATTTTGGAAAGGCACCGGTCCAACGTCTTTCGAAGGGGCGCCCACCAGGGCCAGGTTGCCGGAAAGGGCGACCGCAGAACCGAAGTAATCGGTGGCGGCCCCGTCGGAGGCGGTAAATCCGGTCACCAGTTCCAGGTGCTTGTCTTCCACCCGGTAGAGCCAGGCTTTTCCCTGTTCATTGCGGCCTTCCACATCGGTGCCCGGTGCCCCGATCAGGGCATATCCCGAAGAAAGGGCGAGGCTTTGGCCATAATAGTCGCCGGGGGCGTGCTGCGGGGCGTACAAGTTGTTGGACACGTACCACCGGTCGCCGGACCGGTAGGTAAAGAAGGCGCCGCCCGCATTGAAGTGATTGCCTGCGGTTTCCCGCGGCGCACCCACCAGCAGCTGGTTTCCAGAGATGGCCAGGGCCCTTCCCAGTTCGGCGCCAAATTCGGCAAAGAGGTTCTGATTGAAAGCCCCGTTCTCGAAAGAATAGCTGTTCTGGCTGCCCCAGCTGCTTTTGCCCCCGGTAAGCGATACCCAGCGGGTACCGTTGAAGCCTTCAAAATCATGGCTGGCGGCGTTCCAGCGGATCGTGCCCGGTGCGGAAGCGGCATTCGAAGAGGATTCCAGCCGGATGGCGCCGGAGACATGGAGTTTTTCGGAAGGGCTGCTGGTACCGATGCCTACATTCTGGGCGGCAGGCCAGCCGGAATACAACAGAAGGGCCGTAATGAAGAGTTGTTTCATGATGGTTGAGGTAAAGGGATATGTCAATGTTCAAAGAAGTAGAGGTTGCCGTGGCTGAACTTCCCGCCCACCGGTACTTCCGGCGCGCCGGCCACCGCTATGCCGGGGCCGATCGCCACTTGGGTACCGAGTCGTGCTGACCGGGTTCCTTCCTGCAGCGTCAGCACCGCTTCCTGCACCCAGGCGTTCCCGCTCTGGCGGAAAATATATGCCTTGCCCTGCGCGAGCGCACTGCCCACCTTCGCCCGCGGGGCGCCTACGATGATCCAGGACCCGAAGCGGTGGACAGAGGACCCGAACGCA
Organism: Chitinophagaceae bacterium; assembly: GCA_036263755.1. Lineage (GTDB taxonomy): Bacteria > Bacteroidota > Bacteroidia > Chitinophagales > Chitinophagaceae > Flavisolibacter. The sequence goes on from DATAGL010001039.1 coordinate 4,531, forward strand.
TCGGTACGCCTTCCGTCGGAAGCGCGCAGGATGGCCTTGAGGTTCCAGGCATTGCCGCTGCGTACAAAAACGAAGGCCTTGCCGGTACTGTCGTGTTCCCCATAGCTGTATTCCGGTGCGCCCACTACCAGCGTATCGTGGGCAAGGTGCAGGCTGTAGCCGAATTCGTCTCCCAGTTCCAGATCAGGATTGATTAGGAGGCTGTGGGGTACCAGGCCGCTGCCGTTATTCTGGTAGAGGTAGACTTTGCCGGTTCCGTTCAGCCCGTCATGGGCGGCCTGGGGAGCCCCGACGGCCACGAAAGAACCATCTGCACTCAGGCTGGAGCCAAACTGTTCGCCCGCCTTGCCTTCTGCCGGCGTGATCCAGGGCAGGGGTACCCAGGTACTTCCTTCGCGGCGGAAAGGATACACAGCTCCCTGGTTATGCCGGATATGGGGATACAGCCCGATCTCTTTCAAGGGCATGCCCACAATAGCCAGGTTGCCGGAAAGGGCTACTGTCTCGCCGAAGTAGCTATCGGTTGTTCCGTCAGAAGGGGTCAGGGTAGCTTCCAGCGGGAAGGATCCGTTGCCGATCGTATAAATATAAGCCTTGCCCATATCCTCCTTGTTTCCCGCATCGGCGTTGGGCGCCCCGGCAATCAGGTGAGTACTGCTTACGTCCAGGCTGCTTCCGAACCGGTCGCCGGACGCCGCATCGGGCGCCAGCAGGCTATGGTAAAAGAACCACCCGTCGGGTCTTTTATGGTAGATCAGCACCCGGCCTGAGGCCTGTTTCTCTCCATTGCTGCTGTGCTCGCCGGGGGCCCCGGTGAAAACCAACCCTCCACCCAGCGCAACGGCGCTGCCCAGAACACTGCCGGCATTGCCGTTGTGGTTCGCCGCATCGTTTTCATGCGCATATGTGGCCTGGTTGCCCCAGAGGGTTTTGCCTCCGGTCAGGCTTACCCAAGCTTTCCCGTTGAAGCCTTCAAAATCATGGCTGGCGGCGTTCCAGCGGATCGTGCCCGGTGCAGCGGTTTCTGTACCGCCGATCTTTACGGCCCCCGCCACCTCCAGTTTTTGGGTGGGCGTAGCTGTGCCGATGCCTACGTTCTGGGCAGTCATAACCATCGGAAAAGCCAGTAAAACAAAAAGTATTGGTTTCATGCTAAAAGTTGGATGCTGGGGTCAGCGGTGAAAGAAATAAACCTGTCCGTTGTCCTTAAAGTCGTTCAGTTCGGCATAAGGCGCGCCTGCTGCGGCAGCAAAAGGCGTGATGACCACCGAAGAGCCCAGGTAAGCGTTGGCTTCCCCGCCTGCCAGGGTAAGGACCGCTTCCTGCTGCCAGGTGCCCCCGCCCAGGCGGTATACGTAGGCTTTGCCCTGCTTTTCCTTGCTGTACACCGTCGCCCAGGGAGCACCGGCGATCAGGAGGTTGCCCTGGCGGTGCACCGAGGTGCCGTAGCCATCGCCGGGATGACCATCCGCAGCGGTCAGCGTAGCCTGCAGGTTCCAGGAAGTGCCGTTGCGCACATACACGTAAGCGTGCCCCTGCCCTGTACCGCCCGCAGTGCCGTTGTGCGGGGCGCCTACCACCAGGGTATCGCCCTTCAGGTGCAGGGCGGAACCGAAGCGGCTGGCCGTTTCGCCGGACGCCAGGGTGGTTATATAATTCCAGGTGGTGCCGGTCCGGTGGTAGAGATACACTTTGCCGGCCTTCTGCCCCGGCGCAGCGGCATCGGGAGCGCCGATGGCTGCCCAGCTGCCGTCAAGGGCTACGGCAGAGCCGAAGTGATCGGAGGCGGCACCGTCCGGCGATGTAAACTGCTGTGTCTCCAGCCAGTTGTTGCCGCCGATAAAGGGAACATACAGGTAGGCCTTGCCCTCGGCGCCGTGGCCGTTCGCATAGGCATACGGGGCGCCCACCAGCAGGTAGTTGCCCTGCAGGGCCACGCTGGTGCCGAAATAATCGCCCGCATTGCCGTCGGAAGCTGTTACCGAAACAAAGTCGTGGCGGCCGCCGGGCTGCGCCGGCAGGATGAGGACGCGGCCCTGCATGCCTTCGGTGCCGATGCGGGCCTTCGGGGCGCCGGCGGCGATCCGGTTGCCGGAAAGCGAGACGCTGAAGCCGGTGGCATTGTCGCCGGCGGGGTAGGCCAGGGGCATAAAATCGGTAGTGAACTGCCAGCGCTGCCCGTCCCACTGGTAAATCAGCACGCTGCCCGTGCGGCCGTTGGGGCTTGTATTGTTATCGATGTCATCGGGGGCACCCACCACCAGCGTATGGCCTTCCACGCTCAGGCTGCGGCCCAGGAGCTGGCCGTAGGTATCCACGTTAAAATAGTGCAGGGCGCGGTTGGAGGCGCCGTTTTCAGGGGAATAGCTCTGCTGGCCGCCCCAGCCGCTTTTGCCGGCGGTAAGGGAAACCCAGGCCCGGCCGTTGAACCCTTCGAAGTCCTGGGTTATGCTGTTCCAGCGGAGGGTACCGGGTGCGGAAGCGGCATTGGCGGAGGCACCCAGTTTGATGGACCCGGCCACCTCCAGCTTTTCGGAGGGGCTGGCCGTACCGATGCCTACGTTCTGTGCGGCAGCAGTGAGGGAAACTGCCAGTAAAAGAAGGGTGAAAACCTGTTTCATATTGCTTTCGATGAATGGAGTTAGTGTTTGAAGAAATAAACCTGACCG
>DATAGL010001040.1:0-4201 GCA_036263755.1 Chitinophagaceae bacterium
GTTATTGATCCCGGCGAGCTTTACTGCCAGAAAAGGGCCAGCATCAGGGAGGGCCATGCTTTGGATCAATGCCCTGGAGGAGGCCCCGGATAGCGATACAATGAGCTGGATCAACCCGTACAAAAGGCTGATCCAGAAAAGAAGGGTAAACATCATTGCCGGGACAATGCAGATCTCCACTTCCGTTCCTCCGCTTTCCGACAAGCACAATGTCCCGTTTAGTTTGGACCTGTACGTAACGCCACCCGGATGGGAAACGGAAGGCATCCGCATCCCGAAAGCACCATCGTGGCGGAATCGCCCGCGGAAATCTATCTCCGGGAAAAAACCGCCCGGCCGGGCGAAAACAGCTTCAATACGCTCCTGGACCACGTCCGGGTTCGCGCTGTAATGAAACACCTGCTTGGTTTTATGAAATAACGGGTAGGAATATTCTTTTATATCCATGATGCCTATCCGTTGGTGGAACCAGATGGTTCTTTTCCAATGATGTCCTGTTTATCCCTTCTTTTCAATTTTGTAGTGGAAGCGCAGCACTTCCCTGTGTCCCAGCGTTATTACCTGTTCAGCCGATAAGCCGTCCTCACCGGAGCGCACGGTCAGGCGGTCGCGGAAAGACTTTATGTATTGCGCCCAGTATTCGCCCTTGGCGTCTTTCAGGAGAAAATAAAATCCGGCGTCCCCGAACTGCTGCCCGGACGCATCCAGGACCAATGCTCCTTCTGGCCCCACTCCGGGCGTCATCAGGACAGTAGCATTCCCATTGGGCAGGGGGAACACGGCCTTGATGCAGGCTTTCCCGGAGGGTAAGGCGCTGGTACCATAAACGCCGGAATAAATGCGCTCCCCGGTCGACCGGATGGATCGGACCCAGAAGGTATACCCCGGGCGCTGATCGTCAGGATCGGCAAGCGTGATCAATTCGCTTTTCAGCTCCTGGGGGCCGCCCGAATTTTTCGTCGGGATGTTCAATTGGCGTAACCGGTTGCTGAATAACCGGCGGATCAGCACTCCGAAAACCCGGAACACGGGATTCCATTTTACGGAAAAATAGAGGTCATAATCCGCGGTATGTTCATAGAAATCGACAACGGGGCGGGCAAGGCCGGAGCGTTCCGATTCGGACAGGTTCAGAATATCCATCGAGGGAATCAACCCGCGCGTTTTTGCTTCCCGTTCCATGGTCAGTTTTTCCCTTTCCGCCAACTGACGGATGAAATCCTCCCCGATGGCCTCCGGGTTTCCAAACGGTCCGACCAGCCAGGAATATTCGGATGGATGAATCTTCCTTCCCCGGAGGATGACCCATTGCTGCGTCAGCCAGTCCTGTACCTTCTGCATGGGATGGGCAAATCTCATGTCAGTTGGTGCTATTCAGTTTGGGTATTATATGCACCCTTCCGTTCCAGGCACCGGATTCGGACAGGGGCCTGAACCGTAAAGTGGTAAACTCGAAATGAAAGTCTCTCCTGTCCCGTTCCCCCATAGCGTTCACATGCCTTTTTGGATGCGGTACCGCACTATGGCCCTGGACCATATCTGTCATCTCTTTTTGGGAGTTCCAGACGGAAAAGGTAGAAACGGTGCGGGGGAGCCGGATGGACGCCAGGGACAAGGTGGTGCCCGGGTGGTCGCGTACCAGTGTTTCTACCGGGCGTCCCCAGCGGATGAATCTCGGAACTTCAGGCAATTTCATGCGGGCCAGGGTTACGGCCACGACCGGGCCGTTGATTTCTTCCGGCTCCCCGGATTCATTAGTCAGCTGAAAATCACTGATGTGGCCCCATTGCCGCACCAGCCGGAGCCGGGTGTGCCAGCCCTTTGCGAGGAGCCTACCCAGTTTATCCTTTACCAGGAAATGATCTACCGCCGCTTCGCTTTCCCATTGGGCAAAAACCACCAGCTGCCGCAAAAGCAGGCGTGCCGGGGAAAAAAGGGGAGCGCCGAGGGTCATTACCGTCATGCATTCTGCATGGATCAGACCCGGATGGTTTGCCGGCCGGGGCGGGAAGAAAAGGGCTTCCAGGGCAGAAATAAGGGAGGTGCGGACTATGTGGTAACTGAATACGCTCATGCGCCACAAAAATGCACCATTTCTTTTGCAGTGCGCTTTCCAGGGATACAAAGCCGGTAGAAAGCTTTTACAAGCCTCAGCTTAAACCTTTGCCCGTACTGGCTTACATATATTATACGTATCCACTATTCCCAGCTCTTCGTGCCGGAGCGATGCAAAGAGGCAAACTTTGGTGATCTGCTCCCATCCTTACACCGAAGCCCCTTATTGCCTCTGGTCCTAAGACAGCACATCTGGCATGTTTTTGTCCACCGCAGGCACCGGTTGTTCCTCATACCCCTGGGCGATTTTCCAGCGCAATCCTGTTAATAGAGTGTTCGTCGAATCCGGCCTCCCGTAGAATCTCCGTTATAAAGGGCGTTTTGCGTTCTACATACAGGTTTATGTCATACGGGTCTTCGGACACAAGTCTCTTTTTAAGTGCTCCATATGCCTTTGCCTGATCCGGATGGCTGCGGAGAAAATCGCGAAAGGCAATATGGTTCATCAAACTATTGCTGCCGGCCGGGCATACATATAAATGGTGCTTGGGCCAGGAAGGATAGTGATCATTATAAGGCACAGCAGCGGATCGCGGCCTGAAAGCCTCCCTTTCGCTGATGCCCCTATCCCCCAGATGGTCATAGCCCAGCAGCCGGAGTTTTTCAACGACAGGGTCCAGCTGCGCTCTTTCACTGATGATCAGGTCAATGTCAATGACCGGCTTTGCAGCCAATCCGGGTACGGCTGTGCTTCCCACATGTTGTACATCCAGGATCAGGTCTGCCAAATGTGCGAGATATACTGACTTCAGTTGTTCAAAAGCAGAAGCCCAGAACGGGGAATACTCCTCAATTATAATCCTTGCCTGACTCATAAAATGGAATGGACGCAGCTGAATCAAATGCTAACTTTTCATGGTTTTCACCCTGGCAGCATCTCTTATTGCCGATGGTGAATGGACAACTGTAGGTTCATACCATTACAATCATCCGCACTGATCCTTCATCCGCCTTATTGTATAGTTGATGCAGGCCGTTGCTATTTATTTCGGACTGTCCTGATTAAAATAACAACGGATATAATAAACCCGATAATATAAACAACGGCCAGTCCTGTTTTCTCAAATTTCAATCGTTCAAAATCAAACTGTCTGAACAAGGTCACCCCTAAAATGAGGGCTATGATACCAAACGTGAACGCCAGCGCTTTTCTGTTTTCCATTTTTCTCAGTGCTTGATGAAATCAATAAAGGTTCCCAAAACTATTGCCAGGAGCATAAACGACACCATGCCCAACATATAGGAAGCAAATGATTTGACGTAGTTTACAGGCCTTTTCTTATCATAGAACTGTGCTATAGCCCAGGCACAATAAGCAAATGCAATAATACTGGCCGCAGTCATTAAGGCAACACCTGTCAGCCCCTGGATGAGCGCAAATACGGCAAGAATCAGCATACCCATCCCCATCACAAAACATAAAAGGATAAGGACTTCGAAAAAATTATACGGATATTTTCTAAAAAACAACCTCAGCCAAACAGCAATAAAAACCCCCATTATCATGTTCGCATACCCATAGTGGCTTTGAACCCACCTGAAGATCAGTGCCGTTGCCGAATTTTTTGCTTCGTTCAGGTTTCCCTGCGCACTTTCAATATGAAAAAGGTTATTGACCAGCGAGTAGATCAGAGAGGTAATAATGATGAAGATCACCGGCTTGATCAGCCGGCTCCTGTCTGCGGAAAGGAACTGCCGGATGTTTTCCCCCGGCCGCATCAATAGCTCCCGGACCGTAAACAATATTCCTTTCTCGAAATGTAAAACATGTTCTATCTCGTGGATGATGTAATGCCCGTTGATCCGTTTCAAAACAACCGGGTGACCGCAGTTGGAACAATAGTTTAGCTGTACCTCTGTTCCGCAATTTTTACAATTCATAAATGGTCCATCCTCATTTATCGGCCTGGTTATTACCGCAGCTCACAAAAAGAGTGTAGCTGCCAACAGGTGTACCTGGAAATCTGCCACTTCACGGTAATCCTATTGACAAATAAAGATAATGAGTGGATGACAGATTCAACGCCCTGCCTTTTATAAGTTATGGAGGGACACCTTTATTCTATCTACCTGCTTATGCTGATCC
>DATAGL010001041.1:0-2030 GCA_036263755.1 Chitinophagaceae bacterium
GGGTCAGGGCGATGAACAAAAGATTCGGCCATCGGATCAGTCGTAAGAACGCCGCAATCAGGGTCATGCCGGAAATTAACTATTAATATTAACGGGACGCAACGTTTGGGTCAATATTCCAGCGGTGGGCCAGCTTCAGCACTTTTTCAATCACGTCCCGCACACAGCCCCGCCCGCCCGGGAAGGGAGAAATATAGAGGCTGCGCTTCTTCACCTCGGGCACGGCGTCTTCCGGACAGCAGGGTAGACCGCAACGCTCCAGTACGGGCAGGTCAGGAAGGTCATCGCCCATGAAAAGGACCGTTTTCCAGTCCAGCCCTTCGCGGTGGAGGTATTGCTGCACCAGGCCGGCCTTGTCTTTTACGCCCAGGTGGATTTCGGTCAGTCCCAGGTAGGCCAGGCGGTCGGCTACCGGTGCGGAATTGCCACCCGATACAATCAATACCCGGTAACCGGCCCGTTGCGCCAGCTGCAGGGCAAGCCCGTCCTTTACGTTCATGGTCCGGGCCTGGAGCCCGTTTTCCAGCAGGATCACGGTGCCGTCGGTTAGCACGCCATCCACGTCAAAGACGAAGGTGTTGATTTCGGTGAACTTCTCCAGTACGTTCATGGTAGGTGGCCGCCGGGGCCAACGTTATTTCTGGTTATCGCGCCATTCGTATACCCAGGCGCTCTGGATCATTTCCAGGTGGCCTTCGTTGGATTCCTCGCGGGTGCCGGTAAAGTTGGGGAGCTGAAGTACCCATTCCAGCAGGTCGGTAAAGCGCACGCGGTAAATACGGCCTTCGCCGAATTCATCACCGAACCGCTCATAGAGCTTGAGGGCAATGTCTTCGTAGTCATTCCAGTGAATCGGGGGTTCAAACATACGGTAGCTTTATTCTCCTAAGAATTGGGTTTGATCAGGCAGGGTTACTTCCACGGTGCCGCCATCCTCCAGCAGGATGCACTGGCAGCCAAGGCGGGAATTGAGCCGCGGGTTTACGGCCCGGTCGATAAAGTCCTCTTCGCGGTCTGTCAGCTCCTCCAGGAAATCTTCCCCCTTGAGCACATAAAGATGACAGGTGCTGCAGGCGCAAACGCCGCCACAGTTATGGTGCAGCTCGATATCGTTCTTCAGGCAAACTTCCAGCAGGCTCTGGCCGGGTTCTATGGATTCCAGGGTCACAGGCGTCAGTCCCGGCTGTTCAAAATTGATCTTGATCGTGTACATCGCGTTCTTTTCGGTGGCAAAAGTAAGCCAAAAGGCACGTTTAACGTTTAATGTTTCCGGTTTAAAGTAGTCGGGCCGGCAACTGTTGAAAAGAACAGTACCGCAACCTTTTCCCTCAAACCTTAAACTTTAAACACCCTCCCCCTTTCGGATACTCTCCGTCAGTACACTGTACACCTCTCTCAGCCGGGGGTGTGCATCGAGCAGGCGCAGGTGGGCCTCCAGGGTCGGGGTATCCGAACGGGCCGCCGGACCGGTTTGAACGGCGGAAGGCAGGTGGGTTTCCACGCGCAGGGCGGTTTCCCGGATCAGGGGCAGCAGGAGCCGGAAATCCAGGCCTTCCTGCCGGCAGTAGCTTTCGGCCAGGGCATACAGGTGGTTCACAAAGTTGTTGCAGAATACGGCGGCCAGGTGCAGCTTGCGGCGCTCGTCATCACCGGCGGTCACCACGGTCGGGGAGATGGAACGGCCCAGCTGTTCGAGCAGGTGCCGGGTATCCGCATCGGAGGCATCGATGATGATGGGGGTTTCGGGCAGCCGTCCCGTTTCCTTGCGCAGGCTCTGCAGCGGGTAAAAGACCCCGTAGTGGGCGGCGGGCTGCAGCACCTCCATCGGTACGGAACCTGCCGTGTGTACTACCGTGGCCTCGGGCAGGTCAAGTTCCTTGCGCACTTCGGCTATGGCTATGTCCGAAACGGCGAGCAGGTAGATATCGGCGGTACGCTGGACGACGCTCCAGTAGTTCGTGGACTCCGAATCCAGCTCGTAGGCCAGCGCGCTGGCCTGTTGGGCATTGCGCCCGTAGATCTGCAGGATC
>DATAGL010001042.1:0-7495 GCA_036263755.1 Chitinophagaceae bacterium
GGCAGGAAGGTTTCGCGCAGAGCAAAGGAGAAAAGGAGCTACAGGAGACTTATCAACTTAGTCAACTAAGTCAACCGATCAACCAACTAAAATTAAAAAATAACATAATATAATTAACACGCGGTTGTTTTATTGAACAGAAGCCAATGTTAGCGGGAGCGCCCAGTTTTTTCACGGTCTTTTTATCAATATTCTTTGCTAAATCGTTATAAGAACGTACTTTTCAGGAAACGGGCTGCTTTGACTGAAGTTGTTTTCCATACCGAGGAGCACTTGCTGGAAGGCCTGCGGGCCGGAAGCGAGGACGCCTTTACCGCCATTTACGGGCAGTACTGGGAACGGCTGTTCTTTGTCGCCCACAAGCGGCTGCAATCCGCCGAGGATGCCCGGGAAGTAGTGCAGGACGTATTCCTCACCCTCTGGCAGAAACGGGCTTCTCTCGAGATCCAGTCCCTCCCGCTGTACCTGTCGGCCATGACCCGGTACGCCGTGTACCGGCAAATGGGCCTTGCCCGGCGCAAAACCACCGGCCTCCGGGCCTTTGCGCTGAAAGCGGGCCGCCAGAACCGCACCCTCGATGTGGACAGCCCCCAGCTCATCGACATCCTCGTCCGCCTGTCCCACGAACTTCCCGAAAAACAGCGCCTTGTATTTATCCACCACAAGCTCATGGACCGCCCGCTGGAAGAAGTGGCGGAAATGCTCGGGGTATCCCTGCGCACGGCCGAAGGCTACTCCGCCAAGGTCATGGAATTTATGCGCCGCCACCGCCAGCAGCTGGGCCTTTCCGTCCTCCTGTTTTCCCTCCATTAACTTTTTTTGAATTTTTTGCGTACAAACAGCTCCTCCCGTACTCTATGTATGAAAAGGGGAGATCATGGTTCCGGAACAGATCCGACAACTGGCCGAAAAATACCTGCAGGGCACTGCCACCGAAGAGGAGGCCCGCCGGCTGCACGAATGGTACGATAACGCCCAAACGGGGGATACGGAAGTGATCATCACCCGGCGCCCGGAAACCGCTGAGGATTTCGGCGCTGCCACCTTTGCCGGCATCAAAGCCCTCATCGTAGCGGAGAAAGAAAAAGAGAACGGCGGAACAGTGCTCCGGCTCTGGCCCCGCCGGCTGGCAGTGGCCGCACTGGTGCTCCTGATGGCCGGCGCAGCGGTCGTCTATTATAACGGGCGCAGCCGGCCTGGTGGTGGGACACCGGTAGCCCGCTTACCGATTCCCCCAACCGACCTGGCACCCGGCGGCAACAAAGCGCTGCTGACCCTGGCCGACGGCCGCACCCTGGTGCTGGATAGCGCTGCCGACGGCACCCTGGCCCGGCAGGGGGGCACTCAGGTAATCAAGCTCAATGACGGCCGACTGGCCTACCGCAACGAGGCACCGGGAGCTGGGGCACCCGGATACAATACCCTGCGTACCCCTAAAGGCGGACAGTACCAGGTAACCCTTCCCGACGGCAGCACCGTCTGGCTCAATGCCGCCACCACCCTGAAGTTCCCCGCCGCCTTTACCGGCAGCGAGCGCCGGGTGGAACTGGAAGGGGAAGCGTATTTCGAAATCACGCCCGATAAGACAAAGCCCTTCACCGTGCACACGCCGGAGGGCTCCGTGCAGGTACTGGGCACCCACTTCAACGTCAATGCCTATTCCGATGAAGCGGCCTGCCGCACCACCCTGCTCGAAGGCAGGGTAGCGGTCAGCGCCTCGGGCAACCGCGTACAGCTGCGGCCCGGCCAGGAAGCGGCCATCGCTCCCGGCAGCGGAAGCATTAAAGTAGGTGCAGCCGATGTGGAAGAAGCGGTGGCCTGGAAGAACGGTTACTTCTCTTTCGACAATGCCGACCTGCCCGCGGTGATGCGGCAGGTGGCCCGCTGGTACGATGTGGAAGTGGTGTATGAAGGCAGTCCGCCGGCCGAACGCTTCACCGGCGAAGTGCCGCGCGGAAGCAAGGCATCGGAAGTGCTGAAGATCCTGGAGCTGAGCAATATCCGGTTCCGGATCGAAGGAAAGAAGATCATCGTGAAGCCCTGAAGGGGCAACGGTAACGAATAAACGAAAAATCAACATACCGCCCGTTCCAAACAAAAACCGGAAGCGTTGCAGCGCTCCCGGCCGGCGTACGGGAACAAGGCTTTTTGTAGCAGGACACTACCCGGCCCAGGCCGGAAACCATTGTAAACCCAACCCGACAAAAGTATGATTTTTAGCCTTCTTCACCCGGCGGCGCGCGGACGCTTCCGGGTGGGGTACCAAACCGCCCTCTTTATGAACCTGACCGCTGTATTGCTGCTGACCGCCTGCCTCCAGGTCAGCGCCGCCGGCTTTGCGCAACGGGTGACGCTTTCTGAAAAGAACGCCCGCCTCGAAAAGGTGTTCCGGGAAATCCGGAAGCAAACCGGCTACACATTTTTCTACAACGCCCGGCTGCTGAAGGAGGCCAGTCCGGTCAGTCTGCAGGTGGCCAATGCCCCGCTGCAGCAGGTGCTGGAGCTCTGCTTCCGCGACCAGCCGCTGACCTACAGCCTGGTGAACCAGACCGTGGTCATCCGCGCCCGTGAAAAGGATCCGCCGCAGTCGGCATCGGAAGGGGCCGCCGCGCCGGCCTTTATTGAGGTCCGCGGCAGGGTCACCGATGCGCAGACCAGCCTGCCGGTAGCCGGTGCCAACATTACGGTAAAAGGCGCCAAAACGGGCGTGGTATCCGACGACAAGGGTGCTTTCACCATTACGGCCGACCCGGGTGCCGTGCTCGTGGTTTCCTATGTGGGCTATGACCCCAGGGAAGTGACCGTGCGCAACGGCGACCTGCTCACCATCGCCCTTACGGTGAAAGCCGCACCCTTGGAAAGCGTGGTGGTGACCGGCTACCAAACACTCAAAAAGGAAAGCTTCACCGGTGCGACCACCACCATCACGGGCGAGCAGCTCAAGCGCACCAACCCGGTGAACGTGCTGCAGGCCGTCCAGTCCTTCGACCCCTCCTTCAAGCTGGCGGAGAACAACATCCTGGGCTCCGACCCGAACCGCCTTCCGGCCGTGAACGTTCGGGGCTCCACCGCCCTGCCCTCGGGCAGCGAAGGCGTGCTGGACCGCAACAACCTGGCAACAAACACGAACCTGCCCACCTTTATCCTCGACGGCTTTGAAGTAAGCCTGCAGAAAGTATATGACCTCGACATCAACCGCATCCAGAGTATTACCCTGCTGAAGGATGCGGCGGCCACCGCCATCTACGGTTCGCGTGCGGCCAACGGCGTGCTGGTGATCACCACCAAGCCGCCGAAAGAGGGAAAGCTGCAGCTGACCTATAACTATGAAACAAACGTGGCGGCACCCGACCTCAGCGGATACGATGTGCTGAACGGGGCCGAAAAGCTCGAGTACGAGCGCCTCGCCGGCCTGTACGATTCCGACAAGAACGAAGCGCTGAGCCAGGACCAGCTCGATGAGCTGTACTACCGCAAGATGCGTAACGTGGTGGGCGGGGTGAATACGTACTGGCTCTCGCAGCCCCTGCGCACGGCCGTGGGTCAAAAGCACTCCCTGTTCGTGGAAGGCGGCTCCACCGCCATCCGCTACGGCGTGGAAATGCGCTACCAGACCATGCCCGGCGTGATGAAAGGCTCGTACCGCGACCGGTACAGCCTGGGCAGCCACCTTACCTACAATCCCTCCCAGCGGTTCTCGTTCCGCAATATCCTGACCGTAGCCCATGTGAAATCGGGTGAGTCGCCTTACGGCGGGTTTGAGCAGTATGTGCGGATGAACCCCTACTACCCGATGCAGGATTCGACCGGCCGGCCGATGCAGGAGATCGACCAGTGGACCAACCGCAACACGCCGAACCGCGCCGTGCAGACGGAGCGCGTGCTGAACCCCCTGTACAACGCCACGCTGAATTCGTTCAACAAAGGTTCCTACCTGGAGTTCATAGACGCCTTCTCCGCCGAATGGAACATTGTCAACGGCCTGCGCCTGCGGTCACTGGCCTCGCTCAGCCGCATCAACTCGGAGTATGACGGTTTTATTTCGCCGCTGGCCAATGACTTTTATTTCTACCCCGCTTCGCGGCTGGCCGACCGCGGCCGCTACAACTACAGCACGGTGGCGGAAACGATCTTCGACGGCAATGCCACCCTTACCTACAATAAAGGGGTGGGCGACCATTTCTTCAACATTGCGGCCGGGACCAACGTGCGCAGCTACCTCAGCGACGGCAAATCATTTTCCGCCATCGGCTTTACCAATGACCGCTTCACCAACATCGGCTTTGCCAACCGGTATGAGGAGAACAGCTCGCCCGGCGGCAACGTGAACCGCGACCGCCTGTTCGGGGCCTTCCTCGGCGTGAACTATTCCTTCAACAACAAGTACCTGGTGGATGTATCGGCCCGGGCCGACGGCTCCTCCAAGTTTGGTGCCGAGCACCGCGTGGCCCCGTTCTGGGCCTTCGGCCTCGGCTGGAACGCGCACCGGGAAGACTTCCTGGCCAATACCGCCGTCAGCCTGCTGCGCCTGCGCGCCAGCACGGGCCTGACCGGTGCGGTATCGTTTCCGCCCTACCTGTCGAAGACCACCTTTTCCTATTACAGCGACTGGTATGCTACCGGCGTGGGCGCCGTGGTGAACCAGTACGGCAACGAAAACCTGCAGTGGCAGCGCACGCGCAATTACGACATCGGCATGGACCTCGGTTTCTGGAAAGACCGGCTGACCGTTTCCCCGCGCTATTATTACAAGCTCACCGAAGGACTGCTGGCCGACATCATGCTGCCGCCGTCCACCGGCTTCACTTCCTACAAGGACAACCTGGGCGATATGGAAAACTATGGCTTCGAGTTGAACCTGAAATACGACGTGATCCGGAGCCGGGACTTTACCGCCACTTTTACGGCCAATGCTTTCAGCAGCGAGAACAAGATCCTGCGCATCTCCAATGCCCTGAAGGAATACAACGACAAGGCCGACCAGGAACAGGTGACCGACAAGTACCGCTCGGTGCCCCTGCTCCGCTTCCAGGAGGGACAGTCGCTCAACACCATCTATGCCGTGCGCTCCCTGGGCATCGACCCGGAGAACGGCAAGGAGCTGTTCCGCAAGCGCAATGATTCACTGACCTACGTTTGGAATGTACGCGACATCGTGCCGGTGGGCGACTACACACCCACGGCGGAAGGTTTCCTCGGGGCCAACATTGCCTGGCGCAACTTCATCTTCTCGGCTTCCTGCTACTACCGCTTCGGCGGCGATACGTACAACCAGACACTGGTCGACCGCGTGGAGAACGCCGACCCGCGCTTCAACGTGGACCGCCGCGTGCTGGACGAGCGCTGGAAGCAGCCGGGCGACCGTGCTTTCTTCAAGAACATCGCCGACCTCGGGTCTTCCTTCGCCTCGGACCGGTTTGTTCAGAAGGACAACCTGCTGGAGCTGCGCTCGGTATACCTGTCGTACGACTTCGACAAGAAGCTGTACCGGCGCCTGGCTATGCAGAACCTGAGGGTGGCCGTGACCCTGAACGACATCTGGCGTACGTCCTCCATCCGCATGGAACGGGGGATCAGCTATCCGTACGCCCGCAACTTCAACTTTTCGCTTCAAACCAGCTTTTAATCATGAAACGACTGCTCCCTATTCTGTTCCTCACCCTGCTTTTTGCCTCGTGCAAGAAGTTCCTGGATGTGCAGCCTGAGTCGGACTCCTCCCTCGAGGAAATGTTCAACACGGCCGAAGGCTTTGAGGAAGCCCTTAACGGTATCTACCTGCGGGCGTCGCAGGGCGACCTGTACGGAGGTGAACTGACCTTTGGTTTCCCCGACGTGCTGTCCCAGAACTATACGATCTCGTTTGCGGATGCCTGGGCCTACCGCCAGGCGGCCCAGTACAATTATAAGGATCCGGCCTTCATCGGCCGCAAGGATGCTGCCTGGAAAGGACTGTACCACGCGATCTCTTCCGCCAACCTCATCCTGGACAACATCGAGTCGCGGAAACAGCTCCTGGCCGCCGACCGCTATGCCCTGATCAAAGGGGAGGCGCTGGCCCTGCGGGCCTATTTCCACTTCGACCTGCTGCGCCTGTTCGCCCCTTCTTTCCGCAACAACCCGGCAGCCAAGGCCATCCCGTATGTTACCACGTTTTCCAACAAGGTCACGCCGGTATCCACGGTAAGCGAAGTGCTGACCAAGGTGCGGGAAGACCTGGCTGCTGCCAAAGAGCTGCTGCGCCCCGTGGATCCCATCCGCACGACCGCTTATGTCGTGGGCTATCCCACCGATACCGATCCGAAAGAGCTGGCCGCGCCGCAGGTGTTCCTGCAGCAGCGCCGGCACCGCTTGAATTATTTTGCCGTATGCGGCACCCTGGCCCGCGCCAGCCTCTATGCCGAGCAATACGCTGATGCCCTGGCCAATGCAAAGGAAGTGATCGATGCCAATAAATTCCCCTGGACGAAGGACGTTGACTTCCTGACGCCCGATGCCACCCGGAAAGACCGGATCCTGTACCCCGAACTCCTGTTCGGCTGGTTCATTCCCAACATGCGGGAATCCCTGCAAAGCCGTTTCGGTTCGGGGGTTACGGGCCTGTACATCGAAGAGAACGCCGGCAATGCGCTGTTTGAATTAGGAACGGTAGGGGCCGAAGACCTCCGCTACAAAGGCTGGGTGCGCCTGGCGGTGGACGTGACCGGCGGACGCCTGGAACTGCAGAAATACCTGCGCGATGACAAGGCCAACCGGCACCCGCTGGTGGCGCCGGCCCTCCGCCTCAGCGAAATGTATTATATCGCCGCAGAAGCTTCCTTCGACACCAACCCGCAGGGGGCGCTGGCTTACTTCAATGCCGTGCGCTTTCACCGCGGCATCGGCACGGAGCTGAATACCACCGTGAAGGAGACCTTCCTGAATGAGCTGGTTAAGGAATCCCGCAAGGAATGGTATGGCGAAGGCCAGATCTTCTACACGTACAAGCGGCTGCACCGCAGCCTCACTGGCCCGACAGGAGTGATCTACCCGGCTTCCAACACCCTGTTCGTACTGCCGCTGCCGGATGATGAAATTGAATTTGGTAACCGTTAATCCACTGGAATATGCGTCATTATTTTCTGCCCGCGCTGCTCTTTTGCTTCCTCCTGCTTTCCTGCAGGAAGGCGGAAGAGCTGCGTTACAGCACCCACGATAATATTTATTTCGACTTCGACCCGGAGACAAAGGACCGCGACAGCATCGTGTACACCTTTGCATACGAGCCGGCCCGCGCCAGCGATACGATCCTGCTGCCGGTGCGCATCTCGGGCAACCGGGTACCGGTAGCCCGCACCTTTAAGGTCAGCATACAGCCCCAGGGCACCACCGCCCAGGCAGGCCTGCATTACGAAGCCCTGAAAGAAAGCTACACCCTGCCCGCCGACTCCGGCACCTTCTCCCTGCCCATCATTCTGCTGAATACGGACCCGGAGCTGACGCAAAAGTCGGTCACCCT
>DATAGL010001043.1:0-4011 GCA_036263755.1 Chitinophagaceae bacterium
GTAGCAGTCTGCCGCTGCAATACGGCCCCGGTTGCCGACTCTATCCGTACGGTAAACTCGTCCTCTCCTTCTTTGAACTCATCACCAACAATGGGAATGGCAATGGTTTTTTCCTTTTCGCCCGGCTCCAGGCTGGCGGTACCGGCAGTGACTGCAGTAAAATCCTCTCCTGCCTTAGCGGTTCCCTCCACAGTGCTATAGGTCAGGGTCACTTTCTTTGCCGCCGGCTTATCGAGCTTGACCGTAACATTAAAACTGCCGTTGGCCGTGTTGCCTTCCAGCAGGCTGAGGTCGTCGATCCGGAGTTTCGGATCGGGCTGCGGAGCCGGCGTATCCCCGCCCTTATCACAGGAAACAGCCAGCATTAGCAGGCCCAGCAGGTAAGTTGTTCTTTTCATAATTTCTTTTTATTGATAGATGCGCACGTAATCCACTTCCATTTTTTGCGGGAACACGCTGTCGTCCACCCCGAGCTTACCTCCCCAGTTCCCGCCCACGGCCACATTCAGCAGGAGGTGGAACTGCTGATCAAACGGCCAGTGGGTACTGCCTCCTCCGTCGTTGGCAAACTGCAGGAATTCCTTTCCATCGATAAGAAAGCGGATGCGCTCCGCTGTCCAGTCAATCGCATATACATGAAAGGAGTCGGACAGGTCGTTGCGCCAGATGCTTTGCGATTTCTGGGTACCGATGCCGTGGTTGAAGGCTTTAGTATGTACCGTACCAAAGAGGGAATCGGGAAGGTAGCCTACAAACTCCATAATGTCGATCTCTCCGCTGGCGGGCCAGCCTCCGTACACCCAATCGGTTGGCAGCATCCAGATGGCCGGCCACAGGCCTCTTCCCCGCGGCAGCCGGGCCCGGATCTCGAAACGGCCGTACTTCCAGTCGCCCTTGTGCTTTGTGGCCAGCCGGGCCGAAGTGTAGGCGCGGTCTTCCATGGCCTCGCGGCGGGCTTCTATAATGAGGCGTCCGCCTTCCACCCGGGCGTTCTCCGGGCGGCCGACCGTATAATACTGCAGCTCGTTATTGCCCCAGCCGCAGTTGGCCGGGCAGCCTGAGCCGCGGTCGTAGCCCCAGCGCGTGCTGTCGGGCAGGCCGGTATAATTGAACTCGTCGGCCCAAACCAGCTTCCGCTGCTGGGCACCTGCAGGACTGCAAACCGTTCCCAGCAAAAGCAACAGGAAAATATTTCGTTTCAGCTTCATGGAGGCTCCGCCCATATTCCCCGGCGGCAGGGGTATCAGTTTTGGTTGCGACCCTCAGGCGCATTTGAAAAAAAGGCGGAGCGTGCTGCCTGGACAAGCGGCCCGTATCCACCTTTGCTTGCTAGAATGAGGACCCCGTTAAGGATCAAAAGAAACAGCGTTTATTGGGCGCGGAACGTAAAGCGCCACTGGCCCCAGTCGAACCGCTTACGCACCACCAGCTTGGTATCGGTCAGCTGAAGGATGTCGTAGGTAATGGCATCGTCCGGGCTGGCCGTGGTGCCGTTCTCGCCCACTTTATAAAGACCCAGGTGGGCACCTTTACCGGTAACCGTCAGCTTGTTGCCGGCCACCTTGAAGGTGAAGTCGCCCGAGCCCCAGGGCTGGTATTTCGTTGCCAGCTGGTTCGTGTTGATGCAGCCGATGGGAAAGCCTACGTCGGTCGGCCAGGGGCCGCCGCCTTCGTCTTCCACGCGGATGTCGCCTTTATCATCGAAAATAAAGGAACCGTCCCTGCGGAACGTATACTCGTCGTTGAAGGTGCAGGCGCGGGCTCCTACCTCTCCTACTCCGTTTGACCACCAGGCGTTCTCGCTGTCGTTGGGACCTACCCAGAGGGCGCCGCCCGTGGTGCTTTCCAGCACCCAGGTTTTTTCGCCGCAACCCGTCAGCAGGGCCTTGTTGCCGGCGCAGCCATTGGGATCGTCGGCAGCCACGGCGATGGGCTGGGAAGTGGTATCATAACCACCTCGGCCCAGGACCAGCAGTTTTACCGTGAAGTTTCCTTTTTCGGGGTAGTAGGCCGTATCCACGGCTTTTCCTTCCCGGAAGCCGGTACCGTCGCCAATGTCCCACTTGTAGTAGAAACCGTCCGGTACGTTGGAAGTGAGCAAGTAAGTATTCACCTTGCCCGGAAGCGGGGCTACCGTAAAAGCAGCCTCGGGAGGAGTGCCCAGCTCTTCTTCAATGGAATCGGGCTGGCAGCTCCAGAGCACCACCCCTGCCGTGGCGGCCAGCAGGCCGCGGGTCATATATTGAATTGTTCGGTTCATGTTGCGTTGCATTTAAAGGATTAGCCCTGTTTATTGATAGCCTTGGTTTTGGTCGAGTACGCCATTGGTTACGTCAATCTCCTGTTGCGGGATCGGCAGCACCTCGTTCTTGTTGGCCTGGAAGCCCAGGGGTCCAAGAACGGCAGCCGCACGACCGGTACGCACGAGGTCGAAGAAACGGTGGCCTTCGGTAGCCAGCTCCAGGCGGCGCTCGTTGTAGATATTGTCCAGAGTGGGTTCCACTTCCGGCAAATCCACACGGTCCCGCACTGCATTGAGCAGTTGCCTGGCGCGGGCCAGGTCGCCGCCGCCGCGCACCAGCGCTTCGGCTTCCAGCAGGTACGTGTCGGCCAGGCGGATCTCGATTTCGTTGATCGGCCAGTTCAGCTCGGCGGTACCGCTGGCGGAGCGATAAGCCTGCTGCGGTGCATACTTGCGGATGAAATAATCGGTG
The DNA here is from genome assembly GCA_036263755.1 of Chitinophagaceae bacterium. Lineage (GTDB taxonomy): Bacteria > Bacteroidota > Bacteroidia > Chitinophagales > Chitinophagaceae > Flavisolibacter. Next base: position 2,715 of record DATAGL010001043.1, read on the forward strand.
TTCTGGTAGCGGGCATTATAAGTGGCACCCTGCTGCTTCAGCTTGTTTCCATCAATGATGGTGTGCTCGAAGCGCGGGTCATCCTTCATGGCATTCACCAGGTCCAGCGAAATGGGAGCAAAACCCCAGCCGTTGGAGAAGGTAGGACCGTTGTAATCGGCCGGGCCTACGAACTGCGGGGCCACGTTGCCTTCGCCGCCGTTGATCCAGCCCCAGTCGCCCCAGGCGGCATTGTTGGAGTGCGGAATCTCGAGGATCGATTCGGCATTGAACTTATTGTTCGGACGGAAGATGTCGCCGAAGTTCGGCAGCAGCTGGTACACACCCGAGTTATTCACTTCTTTCAGCAGGTTGGCGGCTTCCAGCATCCGTGCATTGTTGTTCTGGTAGATGATGGCCTTACCGAGCATGGCCGTGGCAGCGCCCTTGGTCACGCGGGCTTTTTCCGCGGCCCCTACAGTCAGCGGAAGGTCGGCACGGGCGGCATTCAGGTCGGCCTCTATCTGGGCATAGATAGCGGCGGGTTCAGCCTGGGGCACGCTGTACAGGTCTGCGGTCGGGATCGCGCCTGTGATCAGGGGTACCCGGCCAAAAAAGCGTACCAGGTCGAAATAGAAATATGCACGCAGTAAACGGGCTTCAGCCGCCACACGCGTTTTGAAAGCAGGGTCAATGCCTTCGGCTCCATCCAGTTTCGACAGCAGGAGGTTGGCCCGGTAAATACCGGCATAGTTCTTCTGCCAGAGACCGAGTTGCGGACCGAGGAACGGGTTCAGCGTAAAATTATCGAAGGCCACCCAGCTCGGCTGGTCGGAGGCGTCGGAGCCGCCGGCATGCGCTTCATCGGAAGCAGCGGTCAGCAGGGGCATCTTCATGGTGTAGCCGCCGGAGTTACCCCATTGCATGACGTCATACACGGCGATCAGTCCCTGATACATTTGCTGCTGGTCCTTATAAAAGTTGCCTTCCAGCTCGGTGCCTTTCGGCTCCAGCTCCAGGAAGTCCTTTCCGCAACCGCCCAGGGTCAGCAGGCCCGAGGCGATGAGTGCGCTATAGATGATTTTTTTCATGTTCTTGTAGCAAGTTTTAATTAGAAACCAAGGTTTAATCCCACCATCAGGGCGCGGGCCTGCGGATAGATACCGCGGTCCACACCGTAGCTGCCGCCGCCGATCTCAGGATCGAAGCCGGAGTAGTTGGTGAAGGTGAGCAGGTTGTTGCCGGTGGCATACAGGCGCAGGCGGTTCAGTCCGGCCTTGCGGGTGATGCTGGCCGGGATCGTGTAACCGATCTGCAG
>DATAGL010001044.1:0-4617 GCA_036263755.1 Chitinophagaceae bacterium
TCGGCGGGATCGCTTTCGCGGAGGCTGCCCTCACGGAAGCCGTATTCAAAGCAGGTACCGGTAACCGTAAGGTCTTTCAGCCCGCCTGTGATCATGTTCTTCAGAAATGCATAATGCCGGGGCAGGTTCTCTTCGAAATGAAACAGGGATTTGTAATTCGGCAGCCCTTCCCAGGCAAGATGGATCAGGAGATCCGGATGGCCGAAATAAGCATAGGCTCCCTCGTAGCCATCAGGGTTCCGGAGATCAAAAGGCAGGAATTGCACCTTCCCGAACCAGGGCTTCACCCGTGCCGATTCTTCGGAGCGTGCAGAGGCCATCACGCTGCAGCCTTTGCGCAGCAAGGCTTCCACCACATAGGACCCGATAAATCCGGTTGCCCCGGTCACCAGTACCTTCATCGTTACAGTACAGTTACTTGGGGAATAGGTATTACGAAGCGGCCGTTCCAGGACCGGATATAATCCAGCTGCTGCACCACTTCCTCGCGGATGTTCCAGGGAAAGATGACCACGAAGTCGGGCTTTTCCTTTTTCAGCACGTCTTCCTGTACCACCGGAATATGGCTGGCCGGCAGCCATTTGCCCTGTTTGTGCGGGTTGGCGTCCACTACAAAGTCGATAAGGTCGGCCTTGATGCCGCAATAGTTCAGCAGGGTATTGCCCTTGGCCGCCGCCCCGTAAGCCGCCACCTTTTTGCCGGCCCGCTTCTGCTCGATCAGGAAGCTGGTGAAACTGAGCTTTATGTCCAGGGCGCGCTGTGTGAAGCCTTCGTAATACGGAAGGGCAATCATGCCCTTCTCCGCTTCTTTTCGCAGGAGGTCCGCAACCCGGGGTGAAATAGCCTGCTGTTTATTTTCCGCATGCTTGGCATAAATCCGGAGGGAGCCGCCATGGGTGGGAATTTCTTCCACATCAAACAGCTCCAGGCCCTGCGCGGCAAAGATGGCTTTTACCGTATGAAAGGACAGGTAGGAAAAATGTTCGTGGTAAATGGTATCAAACTGGTTGTTGTCCACCAGCTGCATGAGGTGGGGAAACTCCATGGTGATCACCCCTTCCGGCTTCAGGGCGATCTTCATGCCGCCGGTAAAATCCAGAATATCGGGCACATGGGCCAGCACGTTATTGCCCAGCAGCAGGTCGGCCTTGCGGCCTTCGGAAGCCAGCTGCCGGGCCAGGGCCACGCCGAAAAATTCAGTGATGGTTTCAATCCCCTTCCCGCGGGCCACTTCGGCAGTATTGGAGGTAGGCTCCACCCCCAGCACGGGCACCCCTTTTTCCTGAAAATACTGGAGCAGGTAACCGTCGTTGGAGGCCAGCTCCACCACGAGCGACTGCTCATTCATTCCGAACCGTTCCTGCATGGCGTCGGTATACCGGCGGGCATGGTCCAGCCAGCTTTTGGAGAAGGAGGAAAAATAAACGTATTCACTGTTGAAAATAGCGTCCGATTTTTTATACTCTTCCACCTGCACCAGGAAGCATTTATGACAGGTATACACTTTCAACGGGTAAAATACCTCGGGCTCGTTCAGCTGCTCCCCGGCCAGAAAGGAGTTGGAGGCCGGTGCGTTGAAAAGATCGATAAAAACATGTTCCAGCGGGGTCTGGCAAAAACGGCAATGCATATTAAATTCCCTTAAAAGTTGATTCAATGAGTGGATGCTGCCCGTCGCGTTCCGAAAGTTCGGTGACCGGCAGGGACCAGGAAAGTCCGAGTGCGGGGTCGTCGTGCCGGAGCCCGCCTTCGCCTTTCGGCTGGTAATATTCAGAATGCAGGTAGATCAGTTCCGTGTTGTTTTCCAGCGCCTGGAAGCCATGGGCGAAACCGTGCGGGATATACAGCATTTTTTTGTTTTCGGCCGACAGCTCGGCAGCAAAGGAGTGCAAAAATGTAGGTGACCCGGCACGCAGGTCGACGATCACGTCCCGTACCGCACCGGCAATGCAACGAACCAGTTTGATCTCCCCGTAGGGCGGGTACTGGAAATGTAGCCCCCGCACTGTGCCTTTTTGAGCCGTGAAGGAATGGTTCATCTGTACCCAGGCACCTTCGTGCCCGATCTCCGCAAACAGCGCCGCATCGTAAAACCGCGCAAACCAGCCCCGGTGATCGGTAAAGGGCTGTAACGAAACCAGGTAACTGCCGGCCAGGGATGTTGCTTCAAATTTCATAAGGCAAGGTATTCCCGGATTTGTTCCAGCGTATAATCGGCCCTTTGCTCCGCGGATTGCCGGTACCAGCGGATCGTCCAGTCGATCGCCCGGGCTGCATCCAGCTTAGGCGTCCAGCCCAGTTCTGTTTGTGCCCGGGTGCTGTCCAGCTTCAGCAAGCCGGCTTCATGGGGCGCATTGCCGTCGGATTCATCGTTCCAGGACCCGCCGCCCCAGCTTTGGATCGCCTGTTCCACGAGGGCTTTTACAGGGAGGTGGTCTTCCGGCCGGGGACCGAAATTAAAGGGGCGGGAAAACCGGAGCGGGTCCCGTTCGAGGGCCATGGCCATCTGCAGGTAACCGGTCAGCGGCTCCAGTACATGCTGCCAGGGCCGCACTGCGTCCGGGTTGCGCACCGGTATGTCCGTACCCTGTTGCAGGGAGCGGACGATATCCGGGATGATGCGGTCTTTGCTCCGGTCGCCCCCGCCGATCACATTGCCGGCACGAACCGTGGCCAGGGCCTTGCGGTGTGCCGCAAAACGGGTGGTATTAAAAAAAGAGTCGCGGAAGGAAGATGCCACCAGTTCCGTGCAGGCCTTGCTGGCACTGTACGGGTCATAGCCGCCGAGGGTATCGTCCTCGCGGTACAGGATGCCTTCCTCCTCCTTGTTCTGGTATACTTTATCGGTGGTGATCACCACGGCGGAACAGGCGCCGGGCAGGGCAGCCAGGCCCTCGAGCAGGTTGGCGGTTCCGGTGACATTCACATCAAAGGTTTCGGCCGGAATTTCGTAAGAGCGGCGCACCAGCGGCTGCGCGGCCAGGTGAAAGATCAGATCGGGGGCAAAGGAACGCATTTCAGCTTTCAGGCGGTCACGGTCGCGGATATCCGCCAGTACTGTTTCCCCCTTCCAGGTTTCGGCGTACAGGCTTTCTTCGCCTTCCGGAGGGAGTGCGTACCCTTTGAGTTCAGCCCCCAGGTGCCGGAGCAGCAGGGACAACCAGGCCCCCTTAAAACCGGTATGACCGGTGATGAATATTTTCTTTCCGGCGAAAAATTGCCGGAAGGCGGCTTCGCTTACCAGGTTTTCCATTTCGCTTCTTTCGTTTGCCAGAGATGTTCCAGTTCGATCTTGTCGCGGAGTGCGTCCATGCATTTCCAGAAGCCGCGGTGCTTGTACGCCCGGAGCTCACCGGCTTTCGTCAGGTTTTCCAGGGGGGCGTCTTCCCACATCACATCATCCATATCGCCGTCCAGAAACTCGAAGATCTTCGGGGAAAGCACAAAAAAACCGCCGTTGATCCATTTGCCGTCGCCGATCGGCTTTTCCTTGAAGTTGAGTACGGCGCCGGCCTCGGAAATCTCCATGGCTCCGAAGCGGGCCTCGGGCTGCACAGCGGTCACCGTGGCAGCCTTTCCGTGGGCGCGATGAAACCGGAGCAGGGCATCGAGGTCTACGTTGGACACGCCATCGCCATAAGTGAGCATAAAGTCTTCGTTACCGATATATTGCTGTACGCGTTTCAGCCGGCCGGCCGTTTTCGTGGCCAGACCCGTATCCACCAGCGTTACTTTAAACGATTCGGTGGCCGTATAGTGGACTTCCGTTTTATTGGAGCCCAGCTCAATAGTGATATCGCTGTTGTGCACGAAGTAGTGCATGAAATATTCCTTGATCACATAACCCTTGTAGCCCAGGCAGATGATGAATTCGTTGTATCCAAACTGGCTGTAATTCTTCATAATGTGCCAGAGAATGGGCTTTCCCCCGATTTCCACCATCGGTTTGGGACGGGCATCGGTTTCTTCGGAGATCCGGGTACCCAGCCCGCCGGCGAATATGACTACTTTCATAATTTTAAATGGGGCAAATGTAATGGATTAGGCCCTGTCCTGAAAGCATAATAGCAGTTTCCTCCCCTGTGCCACCCTGGTCTGGGTTTTCATGCAGGAGGCAGGCCTTCATAAAATCACCGGATACGCCCGAATAAATAAGAAAAAAAACAGCTACTTTGCAGGCTTCCAGAAAACTAAATCTGCACTAACTGCTACCTGCATGTCCGCTTCTATCCGGCTCTGTACCTTCCTGTACGTTTTTATCTATTTCACCCTGTCGGTGCAGGGACAACCACCATACGCTCTTGCAGGAACCGGTTTTTTTCAAGCTCCTTCATCCGCAGTTTCAACACCCCCTAACCTGCCGCCAAACTATACTGCCGGCAGTGGCAGGAAAAGAAGCATGGTGTCCTGCGATAACTGGCTGAGATTAAACAGCCGCCCCTCCTTTGTTCAGATCGGGGACCTCGATGTATCCGGCAACCAGCTGACAGTGGAGGCCTGGATCAACCGGACGGCCCCTTATTCCGGAGGGCAGCTGTATGCCGGCGATATCGTTTCCAAACATACAGGCCCTTTCGACGCGAACTACCTACTCCGGCCCAATACCGCTGAAATCAC
>DATAGL010001045.1:0-9001 GCA_036263755.1 Chitinophagaceae bacterium
AAAGTACCCGAAGATCAGCGCCAAGACCATTTACCTGGAGTCGGACCGGTTCGTGGAAGACGGCTCCTTCCTGCGGCTGAGGAACGTGCAGCTGGCCTATAACTTCCCGGTATCCATCCTTGGTGCCCGTTGGGTGAAAGCCTTCCAGCTGTATGTGAGCGGGCAGAACCTGTTCACGTCCACGAAGTATTCCTGGTACGACCCCGAGATCAACACCCGCGGCGGCGGCAACTCCATTTCCAACGGTATCGACAATGCGGGTTACCCGAATACGCGGATGTACACCTTCGGTGCCCGGCTGACCCTTTAATTCACGCATTACCCAAACTCCTTCTGTCATGAACAAGCAAGCAACGGAACGATTTCCCGGCAAGATGATGGTACTGGCTGCCTGTATCACCCTGGCCCTTTCCTCCTGTAACCGGGAACTGATGGAAGAGCCGGTCGACCGGCTGTCCACCACCAACTTTTATAAAACCGAAGCGGACGCCAACGTAGCCGTCAACGCCATATATTCCCCGATCCGCGGCCAGTACGGCGGTACCGATTACGGCGGCCAGTTCACCGGTATGGAGGACTACTCCGCCGGTACCGGTATCTACCTGCCGCTGTCCGTATACGTGATGAACAGCGCCAGCATCTCACGCACCGACGCCGCCTGGCGCTCGTTCTTCCAGGCCATCAACAGCGCCAACATGGCCCTGAAGTATATTCCCGCCATCAGCATGCCCGAGGCGAACAAGAGCGCCCTGCTGGCCGAGGCCCGTTTCCTGAGGGCCTGGTGCTACCGCAACCTCGTGTGGAGCTGGGGCGGCGTGCCCATCCGCTCGGTGCCCACCGAAAGCCCCGACCAGGTGGGCGGCGGAAGGGCCACGGTGGCAGAAGTGAACGCCTTCATCGTGGAAGACCTGAAGTACGCCGAAACGAACCTGCCCGACAAGCCGAAGCTGGCCGGCAAGCCCACGAAGTGGGCGGCCAAGACCATGCTGGCCGACATTTACCTGCACAACGAGCAGTGGGCCGAAGCCCGCGACAAGGCCGATGAGGTGGTTACTTCCTCCGGTTATTCCCTGGTGCCGGTGAAGGCGGCGGGCGATTTCGAGCTGCTGTTCGGCCCGACGGCCATTACCTCGGTGGAAGATATCTTCTCCATCAAGTACGCCCGCACGGTCGGTTCGCAGATCGCCCAGCAGTATGCGCAGCCGAACAGCGCCTATTCCTCCGGCGGCTACGGCTCCTTCTACGGCATGCCCACTTACCCGCTGCTGCGCGACTGGGATCCGCAGGACCTCCGCTACCAGTTCAATATCTATACGTCGTACCCTTCCCGGTCGGGGACGATCGTGCAGGCCCCGGCCTCGGCACCGCTGCTGTTCGGCAAGTTCAAGGACCCGGGCTATGCCCCGAGCCACGGCAACGACTTCCCGATCTACCGGTACGCCGATGCGCTGCTCATTTACGCCGAAGCGGCCGGTATGGCGGCCGGCGGCCCTACGGCCCTCGCCCTCGAGCGCCTGAACATGATCCGCAGGAGAGCCTACGGCCTCGACCCCGTCACCCCGTCGGCAAAGGATTATACGATGGCCGATGCGCCCACGCAGCAGGCCTTCCGCGACCTGGTGCTGAAGGAGCGGGCCTACGAGTTCCTGCTCGAAGGCAAGCGCTGGTTCGACCTGGTACGCACCGGAACCGTTAAGCAGGTGATCATGGAAGCCAAGGGCATCGAAGTGCCGGATTCCTTCCTGCTGTTCGCGATCCCGAAAAACGAAATCGACAACAATCCCGATATCGGTCCCGAAGACCAGAACCCCGGGTACTGACCGCACTGCCTGGAAAAACCCGGAAGCCCCGGCTTCGCCTCAACACCTGACGCATCGTACGGCCCCGCGGCCGTGCGCTGTGGCAGTAACTGCCTGTTGAAGGAGCAAGCGGATCCCGGTGCTTGCAGTGAAGAAGGCCGTAAACACCCGCTACCCATAAAAACAACACGGTGCAGCAACAAACATTTTTAGGCATAGAGATCGGCGGAACGAAACTCCAGGTCGTGTGCGGGTACGCCGACGGCACGGTGCTGGCCACCCACCGCTACGCTGTGGAGCCGTACGCAGGAGCTACCGGCATCCGCAACAACATCGCCGCCGCCGTGCAGCAGTATGCGCCCGGCGAGATCGCGGCCGTGGGCGTGGGGTTCGGCGGCCCGGTCAACCGGAACACGGGGACCGTGGAAACCTCCTTTCACGTGGAGGGCTGGTCGGGCTTCCCGCTGGGCGAATGGCTGGCCCTGATCGCCGAAGCCCCGGTGCTGGTGGAGAACGATGCAAACGTGGCCGCCCTCGGCGAAGCGGCCTTTGGCGCGGGCCGGGGCCACCGCTCGGTGCTGTACGTCACGCTCGGCAGCGGGGTCGGGGGCGGACTGGTGGTGGACGGGCAGCTCTACCACGGCGAAGTGCCCGGGGAACTGGAGATCGGGCATATACAAATGGACCGAAACGGTAGTACCTTACAGGACGTGTGCTCGGGCTGGGCCGTGGATGCCAAGATCCGGGCGGCCGTGGCCGCGCACCCCGAAAGCACCCTGGCCCGGCTGGTCGGGCAGAACCGGTCATCCGAAGCCCTGTTCCTCAGGGCCGCGCTTGACGCAGGCGATCCCGTAGCGCAGGCCCTCTGGGAAGAAACGACCGATGACCTGGCCTTCGGCCTTTCCCATGCCGTGCACCTGCTGCACCCCGGAGTGCTGGTGCTGGGCGGCGGGCTTTCCTTTATGGGCGACGCTCTCGAGGAGCCGGTCCGCCGGAAGCTGCCCCGCTACCTGATGAAAGCCTTTGCCCCCGGCCCGGAAATAAAGCTGTCCGGGCTGAAAGAAAAAGCGGTGCCCGCCGGGGCACTGGTATTAAGCAGTCAACACCTTTAAAACGAGGAAACATAACCATGGAAGTGTATTTATCGGCGTATCTGAAAGCGCATAAGGAAGCCCTGGACAGTATTCCCCTGGACAATGTGGCGGAGCTCATCGGGCTGTTTGCAAAAGCCTGGCAGGAAGACCGGAAAATCTTCGTATTCGGCAACGGGGGCAGCGCGGCCAACGCCTCTCATTTTGTGACCGACCTGGGCAAAGGCGCCTCGGATGCCCTGTCCAAACCGTTCCGGTGCCTTTCCCTCAACGACAACACGCCCTGGATGACCGCCCTGGGCAACGACTACCGGTACGAGGAAGTGTTTTCGCGGCAGCTGAACAACTTCGCCGAACCCGGCGACCTCCTGTTTACCATGAGCGTCAGCGGGTCTTCGCCCAACCTCGTAAAGGCGGTGGAATGGGGGAAGGAGCGGGGCCTCTGCACCGTGGCCCTGGTGGGCGGAAGGCGGGGACAGCTGGCCGGTCTGGCCGACTACGTGGTGGTGGTGGACTCCCCCCATTACGGCCGGGTGGAGGATGCGCACATGGGCATCTGCCACATGATCTGTTACGCCTTCATGGAGGGGGCCGCCGCCCTGCCGCGGCAGGACAGCGCCCACCAGGTTGCCGGAACCATGGCAACCGGTACCTCCCTGTGATACCGGACACCGACCGCCGGTTCTGCCGGTAGAAAACAGGAAACGTTCTTCCATCCCTAAAACCGATAAATCTTGCGCCTTGGTCTCCCCCGAACCGTACAAAAAATGATTCAGGCTTTACCGGACCTGCGCCGCCGGAAAGAACGTGTCCGGCCGGTACACCGCTTCCTGCTCTGGGCCGGCTTGCTCCTGCTGGCGGCAGTTAAGGGTTCGGCCCAGCACCCGGCACACGGGGCAGATACGGTCCGGCCCGCGCTGCCGCCCATCACGGGCGTGGAACCCCAGCCCCTGCTGGCGCAGGCCCTCCGCCTCAAAGACGCCCTGTCCTTCCTCGGCAGCTCCCTGTCCAAAAGCGACGCGGAAGCGCTGCAGGCGCTGCAGGACGAAGTGCCCTCCGCCGGTACCGTGCGCCGCATTCAGCAGTTGCTCGATCCCTATTGCCTGGCCATGGTACACATCAACCCCGAGGCCCGGGTAAAGGTGACCCGGGGCCCCGCCCCGGCCCGGCTGATGCAACAGGGCTGGACTTCCTTCCTCGTGAAGGTGCACAACGAAGCCGGCGTCACCGCGGAACTGAAGGGGGAAAGCCCGAACGCGGCGCCTGCGCTGCACGGGTCCACCTTCCGGGCGCGGGCCATAGAAAAGAACAGGCTTACCCCGGGCGCGGTGGCGGCCCGCTTCCTCGAAGTGCAGGTGTACGGCAACGGCCCGCTGCTGCCCCACCTCTCGGGCCTCTCCCTCGAATACGCCGTGGTGCAGCTCTACAGCCGGGACGCCGGCCGGCGCGAAGCGGAGCTGGGCTTCAACATCGGCCAGGGCACCCAGGACATCGGCTTCCGCAATACGGTCCCCATCCTCTTCGACATCCGGCCGGCAGTCACCGTCCGCCTGCGCGTGCAGGACGCCGACGGTGCACCGGCCATGGCCTCCTTTGTGTTCACCGATGGCATCGAGCGGATCCTGAACGATTCGATTAAGGTCATCAACAAGGCGCCCGTGAACTACCGGGCCACCAAGGCCCAGCTGGAGTACTGGGAAGACCACATCCCCGCCGAAGGCTACCGGGTGCCCGCGCGGCTGACGGGTATTTACCCTCTGCCTTCCCGCCGCGTGGCCGCCCACGACGCCTATCCCGACTTTTTCTTCCAGCCCCAGGTATACCGCGCGGATGGCGAGCACGTGTTGCTGCCCCCCGGGCGGTACGCTGTCCGCTTTACCCGCGGCCCTGAATACGAGGTGCAGACCAGGGAACTGGTCGTGCCTCCCGGCGTCGATTCCGTGGAAGCATCCTTCCGGCTGAAGCGCTGGATCCACCTGGCAAAACTCGGGTGGTACAGTGCCGACCACCACGTGCATGCCGCCGGCTGCAGCCATTACGAAAGTCCCGAAGAAGGCGTGAAGCCGGGCGATATGTGGCGGCAGATCGTGGGCGAGGACGTGAACATTGCTTCGGTCCTGTCCTGGGGGCCGGGCTGGTACCACCAGAAAGGCTTTTTCACCGGCGGCCTCAGTCCGCTGAAAACACCGGGGAACCTCATGCGCTACGACGTGGAAGTGTCGGGCTTCCCTTCTTCCCATGCCGGCCACCTCGTGCTGCTGCGCATGAAGGAGGACGACTACCCCGGCACGAAAGAGATCGAGGACTGGCCCTCCTGGACCGCACCGGTGCTGCAATGGGCCCGGGGCCAGGGTGCCGTTACCGGCTATGCCCACTCCGGCTGGGGCCTGCAGCCCGTCAGCGAGCGGGTGCTGCCGGTGCCCAACGACGTACTGCCCAAGATGGACGGCATCGGCGCCAATGAATACGTGGTCACGGTCACCCAAAACCTGGTGGACTTTTACAGCGCCGGCGACACCCCGGCGCCCTGGGAGCTCAACATGTGGTACCACACCCTCAACTCCGGCTTCCGCACCAGGCTCAGCGGCGAGACCGATTTTCCCTGCATTTACGACGAGCGGGTGGGCGTGGCCCGCACCTATTTCAAAACGGAAGGAAAGCTCGACTATGAAGCCTATATCGCTGCCCTGAAGGCCGGCCGGAGCTACGTGTCGGAAGGCAATGCCCACATCATCGACTTTACCGTCAACGGGCTGGAAGCGGGTACGCGGAACAGCGAGCTGCACCTGAACGGGGGCGGCACGCTGCAGGTGCGGGCACTAGTGGCGGCCCTGCTGCCCGCCGGACAGGACGCCGAAAGTGCCCGACTCGTGCAGCGCCCCCTCGACCGGCAGCCTTACTGGCACATCGAACGGGCCCGGGTGGGCACCGGGCGCACCGTGCGCGTGGAGCTCATCGTCAACGGCCAGCCGGTGGATACCACTGAAATCACGGCCGACGGGGGCTGGAAAGACCTCCGGTTTACGCATACGGTACAGCAATCAGCCTGGGTGGCCCTGCGGGTGTTTCCCGCTGCCCATACGAACCCGGTATTCGTGCTGGTGGACCGTAAGCCGATCCGGGTGGCTCAAAGCGCCGAATGGTGCCGGCAGGCCGTGGACCAGTGCTGGAAGATGAAGAAAGACCAGATCCGTCCGGCCGAGCGGGCCGCCGCCGAAGCCGCCTATGGGGCCGCCCGGGCGGTTTACGACCGGATCGCCCGCGCCGGAAGCGGGCAAAGCGCGGCCCGGTAGCGACTCCTGAAACCAATTGTTCAACCATCATCGCTTTATACCAGAATCATGGGAGACTTCCAGATCAAAGAATCCGCCCGGGTGCACGACGTGGTCATCGTAGGCTCGGGCGCGGGCGGCGGCATGGCGGCCTACGTGCTGGCGCACGCGGGCGTTAAGGTGCTGCTGCTCGAAGCCGGGCCTTATTTCGACCCGGCGAAACATTCGGCGCAGCTGAAATGGACATACCAGTCGCCGCGCAGGGGCGCCGCCACCAGGGAACGGGCCGGCGGCGATTACGACGCGGCCTACGGCGGCTGGGAGATCGACGGCGAGCCCTATACCCACGTGGGCGATACGGAATTCGACTGGTTCCGCTCGCGCATGACCGGCGGCCGCACGAACCACTGGGGCCGGATCGCGCTGCGCTTCGGGCCGAAGGATTTCCAGCCGGATGACGGCATCAGCGAGCGCTGGCCCATCACCTACGAAGAGGTGAAACCCTACTACGACAAGGTGGACCGCCTCATCGGCCTCTACGGCACGGTGGAAGGCCTGGAGAACGACCCGGACGGCATCTTCCTCACCCCGCCCAAACCGCGGCTTCCGGAGCTGTTCATCATAAAGGGCGCGGCCGCCGCCGGCGTAAAAGTGATCCCGGGCCGGGGCTCGGTGCTCACCGAAAAGCTGCCCGGCAACAACGACCGGGGCACCTGCTTTTTCTGCAACCAGTGCGGCCGCAGCTGTAAGGCCTACGCCGATTTTTCGGCTTCCTCCTGCCTCGTGATCCCGGCGCTGAAGACCGGCAACCTGGAGCTCATCTCCAACGCCATGGTGCGCGAAGTGCTGACCGATAAAAACGGCAGGGCCACGGGCGTTTCCTACATCGACCGCGAAACCCTCCGGGAATACGCCGTGAAGGCCAATACCGTGGTGCTGGGTGCCTCCTCCTGCGAAACCGCCCGGATCATGCTGAACTCCAAATCGGCCGTCTACCCCAACGGGCTGGCCAACAGCAGCGGGCTGGTGGGCCGCTACCTGCAGGACTCCACCGGCTCTTCCCGCTCCGGCCTGCTGCCCCAGCTGATGGACCGCAAGCGCTTCAACGAGGACGCCGCCGGCAGCATCAACGTGTACGGTCCCTGGGTGCTCGACAATAAAAAGCTGGACTTTCCCCGGGGCTACCACATCGAGTTCGGCGGCGGTATGGGCATGCCGGGCTACGGGTTCGGCAGCTATGTGCCCCGCCTCAACGGAAAGGTGCCCGGCCGCGACGGCCAAATGAAGGAAGCCGGCGGCTACGGGGCCTCCCTCAAGGACGACTACCGCCGGTTTTACGGCACCACCTTCGGCATGAACGGCCGCGGCGTGGGCATGGCCCGCTACGATAATTACTGCGAGATCAATCCCGACGTGGTGGACAAGTACGGCATTCCCGTGCTGCGCTTTCACTACAAATGGGCTTCCGACGAGATCAACCAGGCCCGGCACATGCAGGAAACCTTCAGCCGCATCATCCGCGCCATGGGCGCCATTCCGCTGACGCCGGACCACGGACCGGAAAATATGTGGGGACTGGAAGCGCCCGGCCGCATCATCCACGAGGTAGGCACCACGCGCATGGGCAACGACCGGCGGAAATCGGTGCTGAACAAATGGTGCCAGGCACACGACTGTCCCAACCTTTTCGTGGTGGACGGGGCGCCCACGGTGCAGCAGTCCGACAAGAACGCCACCTGGACGATCCTCGCCCTGTCGATGCGCACCGCCGAATACATCCTTGCCCAGAAACGGAAACAAAACATTTAAGAACGCAAACGAATCCATATGAACCGACGCGAATCCATCAAAGCCCTGGGCGTGGGGGCCCTCTCCGCCGGCCTGCTGCTCGAGGGCTGCCAGCCGAAACAGGGGGAAGCGGAAAAATCCCCCGAACAGGCCCCGAAAGGCGATGCCGACCGGCTGCCCGAAGAGGTGGAGCGGGACCGGAAACTAAAGGCGCAAACCTTCTTCTCCACCCACGAGCTGGCGACGGTCACGGCGCTGGCCGACATCATTATCCCGCGCGACGAACGCTCGGGCAGTGCCTCGGACGCGGGCGTGCCGGACTTTATTGAGTTCATCGTCAAAGACCGGCCGGAGCACCAGGTGCCGATGCGCGGCGGCCTGCGCTGGCTCGACCTGCAGTGCCTGCGGCGCTACGGCAATACCTTTGTCGACTGCCGCCCCGGACAGCAGGTGGAACTCGTGGAGGCCATCGCCTACCCCGGCCGGGCCGAGCCCTCCATGAAGCCCGGCGTGGCCTTTTTCAACCGGATGCGTGAACTGACGGCCACGGGCTTCTGGTCCAGCAAAATGGGCATCGAGGACATCGGCTTTATGGGCAACCGGCCCAATAAATGGGAAGGCGTGCCCCCGGAAATCCTCCGGCAATACGGACTGGAAGACGTAACATTTGAAAAGGGAAAGCAGGCCTGACGGACGGCGTGCCTTTCCCGGAACCCCTCCCGATAACCAACCACTGCGCTATATGAAAGCCGTAAAAAAATTCTCCGACAACGGGGTCTATTTCAAGATGGTGGACGAGCCGGTACCGGCTGTCGTCAACGACAACGATGTGAAGATCCGCATCGACGCCATCGGCATCTGCACCTCCGACATCCACGTGCTCCACGGAACGATGACCATGCCCGACGGCAATACTGTGGGCCACGAATACACGGGCACCGTGGTGGAAGTGGGGCCGGGCGTGCAGCGCATCCGGCCGGGCGACCGGGTGGTTTGCGAGAACGCCAAAGGGGCCTGTTTTCAATGCAAGCTCTGCCGCTCGGGTCATTAC
>DATAGL010001046.1:0-1620 GCA_036263755.1 Chitinophagaceae bacterium
AAGCCGGGTCTTTTATTTCCGATGTTCCGGGATTGAACTTGTTCCGCACGTTAAAGGTCAGCAGGCCTTTTTCGGTTTTCAGTTCCACTTCGATCACCGCATCTTCCACCAGCCCGGTGCCGTGCTTGAAGGCGTTTTCCACGAACGGAATGAGGAGCATGGGTTCGATGGAATGACCCGCTTCAATGCCCTCAAGGCGCGTGGAGATGGCAACGATCCTGCCGAAACGCTGCTGCTGCAGGTCGATGTAGCTGCGCAGGTAATCCACTTCCTTTTCCAGGGGTACCCGCTGTTCATCGGTTTCATAAAGCATGTAGCGGAGCAGCGAGGAGAGCTTGATCAGGGAGGGTTCGAGGATGTCGGACTTCTTGCGCGCCATGGCCACCATGTTGTTCAGCACATTGAACATGAAGTGGGGGCTTACCTGCGAACGGAGGAAAGAAAGCTCGGTCTTCAGGTTTTCCGTTTCCCGCTCCTGCGCCTGCTGGTTCTTGCGGATCTGGTCCTGGATGATCCGGTAGGCGGCACTGACCACTATGATGAAGATGAACGGGAAGAGGTTGAACACAAAGAAGTTCCAGACGGAATACTTCATGCCGTGGATAAAGCTGTTAAAGAAGATCCAGTCGCCCAGGAGCAGCACCAGCAGCGAGACCACAATGGCAACCAGGTACGCACCATGTTTTTTCCGGTACAGCAGCCGCGGGATAAAAAAGTAGGCGTTGGCATAGAAAAGGCCCATCCGGAGGGCGTTGTTCAGCAGGTGCAGGTAGATGAATCCCTGCAGGTTGCGGCTCAGGTCGAACGATTTGCCGTTGTTCCAGACCGGGCGGAGCAGAAAGGGTGAGATAAAGAACAGGGCCCAGAACAGGACATGCAGGGTCACCCCCACCCACCTTCTTAAATACCACTGGCTACTCATGGCTACAAAGTACAGGATGTTGCCCGGACCCCGCGGACCAATTGCGACGAAAGCGGAAATTTCCGCTACTAATTAACGGTATTAAAAAAGGCTTCCCCTGAAAAGAGGAAGCCCGAAACGATTGCTTGCTGTTGCCGATCGTTCTTATCAGTAGCGGGTCCAGACTTCACCGCCGCTCTTATACGTTTGTGTTTCCTTACCGTTGCTGTAGGAGATGTAGTATTCAGTACCTTTTTCGCTCACCAGTTCAAACAGGCTGGTCACGGTAAAGCCGGTTTCCTGGCCTTTGACACCTGCCTGCAGGGAGGCGGGCAGCTGGTTCACGAACACGTTGCGGGAAACGGCGATCAGCGAACCATCCACATCAAAGAAGGCTTCCTGCTGGCGGTCGTTCACCACGAAACTGGCCTTAAAGAAATTATCGGTCGTTTTCCATTGGATGTCCGTGGCGGTGCCGAAGGTGCGGGTCAGTGACTTCTGTACGGCGCCGGGTACCGGCTGTTTTCCGGCGGCAAAGGTTGCGGTGGAGATCATCAGGAAAGCTGCGGCGATGGCGAATAATTTCTTTTTCATATTTTTTTATTTTGATTGTTTGTTATCGATTACCACACAAACATAGTCCACCGGAAAGCCGTTCCCATTGCAAATGAGACCAAGCAGCAAAACAATGCGATGAAGTGTGGAACTTAACAGAAATT
>DATAGL010001047.1:0-8341 GCA_036263755.1 Chitinophagaceae bacterium
CATTGGTCGACTCCAGCTCTTCTTTCGAGGTTTCCAGTTCTTCATTGATACTTTGAAGCTCCTCATTGCTGGAAATGATCTCTTCATTGGCCGACTGCAACTCCTCGTTGCTGGCTTCCTGTTCCTCGATGATGGAGCGCATGTCATCCTTCACGGCGATGAGCTCTTCCTGGAGCTGGTGCACCAGCTTATCCCGGGAAAAATCCTTGCGGCTTTCCGGAGGCGCTTCCGGGGCGCACTGTTCGAACACCACCAGGAACAACCGGTCTTCACCGGAAGGGCGCAGCGGCATTACTTCCACGGACACCAGCAAACGCTTTTCCTGCCAGTTCACTTCGATGTTCTTTTTACGGACCGTTTGCCCGGTCTTATTGCATTTGTTCACCAGGTTACGGACTTCAAATCCTAGTCCCGGCTTAGCCATCTTCATCAGGTTCAGGCTGGCCTTGCCGGGTGCCGGTTCCAGGTACAAACCGGTTGAGCCTTTGAACTGCAGGATCTCCAGGTCCAGGCTGATCACCACGCTGGCCGGAACGTATTTCGAAAGCAGGACCTCATCCACCATTTTTTCCAGGTCCGAGACATACTGGGTGCGCTTCAGTGCGCTTTGGTGCAGCTCACTTTTTTCGGAGTTGCCCATCAGGTGGGGCAGCCGGTAGTTCATGTCAAAGAGCCCGTGCGTGGAGCTTTCTTTTTTTACATAGATTTTAAACCGCTTTTCGAGCTGCGTGAAGAGCTGGACGGAGCTGCCGATGGTTTCCGACTTGCCCAGCACCAGCAGGCCTTCGGGGTTCAGGGAATAATGAAAAGTGCTCAGCAGCTTTTTATGCAATACGGTGTCCATGTAGATCATCAGGTTGCAGCAGGAGATGAGGTCGAGCCGGGAAAAAGGCGGGTCTTTGAATACGTTATGGGGTGCATAGACGCAGAGATCGCGGATCGGTTTGATGATGCGGTAGGAGCCATCGATCTTGGTAAAGAACCGCTGCAGCTGCTGCGGGTTGATGTTGGCCAGTTCATCGCGGGAGTATACGCCCAGACGGGCTTTGGCAATGGCCAGCTCGCTCAGGTCGGTAGCGAAGATCTGTATGGGAATGTTGGCGGCCTTGTCGCCCAGGAATTCCATCAGGATAATGGCGAGGGTATAGGGCTCCTCCCCGGTGGAACAGGCCGGAACCCAGATCCGCAGGGGATCGCTGGCGGATTTATTCCTGAGGATCCGGGGCAGCAGGGTTTTCTTCAGGTATTCCAGGGCATCCGGGTCACGGAAAAAAGTGGTGACGTTGATCAGGAGGTCCTGGTACAGGAGGCTGACTTCGCCGGTGTGCTGCTTCAGGTACTGGAGGTAATCCGACAGAAAACTCAGCTTGTGCAGGAGCATGCGCCGGGTGATCCGCCGCTTGATCGTGTTCATCTTGTAATGGGTAAAATCCACGCCGATGGATTTTTTCAGGTACTGGATTATGCGCGCCAGGTTTTCGTCATTTTCGCTGATTTCGGGCTCCTGCAGGATTACCCCTTTTTCCTGTATGGAACCGGAACGCTCTACCAGGGCGATCAGTTCCTCTGCCATTGCCGGGGGCGGGAGCACCTTGTCGGCCACACCCTGGGCCACCGCTGTTTTTGGCCCGCTGAGCGAAACAGCCGTTTCATCCTGAACGAGGGTCAGGCCCCCGGCACTCTGCAAGGTGCGTAAACCGGTAATGCCGTCGATGGCTGATCCGGATAGCAGGATGCCGATCAGGGGGTGGCTGTCGTTTTCGGCCAGCGAAGCCAGCCATTGGTCGAAAGGAGCCGGGTAGGCTCCGGTATCTTTTTTCCGGGTGATCTGGAATTTTTCCTGGGCGAGCCGGTTGTCTTGCTCCGGGTCCAAAAGGTAGATATGATCCGGCTGTAAGGCCTGCCCATGTTCAGCCACGACCACCTTCATTTCCGTTTCGGAAGAAAGCAGCCCGGCAGCATCCTCAGCACCGGTTTCGTACAGGTTGGGCAGGTAAACCAGGGTTAATCCCGGTTGCTGCGGCAATTGCCGGATGAGCTCCTGCAGGGCCTGGAGGCTGCCTTCCGAACCGCCGATGGCTGCGATCGGAAAGGAACTGTATACGTTATGGGTTCCGGAACCCGTGCCTGAAGTTGCTTTTGCCATAGGTAAAAATGAGAACCGACCATTTGTATCCGTCGCCCGGACGGGAAAATTTCAAAATGATCCGTTATAAATGAGAAGGTTTGTGAATACGCTAAAGGTACATGCAATAAAGGTATGGACCTGAATGGAACGGGGTTAAAATCCCTTGACGGGTGGTGTTTCAAAGAAACGGGCCGGCCGCTGCAGCCGCACCGGAATTTCCTGCAATAAAATGGATTCCTTTTTTTTCAAACCGATAAAAAGTATTAAATTTAGTTGAATCAGCCCACCACTTAATTTTCCCCTAGAGAAAGCTGGACTATCTGGAACCGTTTTTGCGAACACATTCACCCCCGTGATGACTGTTAACCATATCTGTTCAACTCAAAAAAGAAGTCTATGTGGAACAAAATGTGCCGGTGGTTCAAAACCAAATTTGTGGCGGGTAACAGGAAGCCGAAAGCCGGGTTCGCTCACGACAATCCATTCCTGATTTTGTAGTGCGTACTTTTACTATTGACCCGGAAAAGCATTTCTTTTATTTTTGTTTTCGAAACCTTTAGGAATCCGATTCCTACCATTACCTGTTAATCTTCCTGGAGAAGAACCATGGTATCCTGGCCGGGAAGTATCACGCAGATGGCGTGATTCGGGTTGAAGCCATCTCTTAAATTTTTTGGAGACTCCATCCGGCCGGGTGGAGTTTTTGTTTACGGTAAGCTAATACGGCGTTAAACTTTCTGGCAAACCGTTTGTCTCAGGATACCATATAACCTGAAGCAATATGAAAAAGCAATTTGTATCCCTGTGTATGGCTCTGTTTATATCCGGTATTACCGCCTTGCAGGCACAATCGGGCGTCATCCTGAAAGGCGGCGTGAACCTGGCCAATGTATCGGTGAATTCCGACGGCGATGTGAATGATGCCAACACCCTAACCTCTTTCCATTTAGGCTTTTCCGGCGATTTCAGCCTGGCGGATATTATTTCATTCCAGCCCGGTATCCTGTTTACCGGTAAAGGCTCCAAGGTGCAGCGCGGCGATGAAAACTCGGCCACCTACCGCCGGGAAACCTTTAACCCGATGTACCTCGAGATCCCGGCCAATGTGGTCCTGAAACTGCCGGTCGGTACCGGAACGAAGTTCTTTGTGGGAGCGGGTCCTTACCTCGGCGTGGGTATAGCCGGCAAGCGCAAACTGGAAGCCCGTATCGGCGGGGTAACAACGGAGGCGGAAAGCGATATCGAATACGCTACTGAAGGCGAAGATGCCGGCTTCGGCACCCTGCGCCGCTTTGATTACGGGCTGAACGGCACGGCTGGCATTGAAGGAAAATCGCTGCTGGTGGGCGTGAACTATGGCCTGGGCCTGGCCAAGATCCCGGCCGGTACCAACAGCTCCGCCGACAATACCAACAAGCACCGGGTACTGTCCTTTTCCCTCGGTATCAAACTGTAATCATCCTTTTACCCGATAAGCGGCCGCCCCGAGGGGCGGCCTTTTTTTATTCCCCTGCCGGCAGCAACGACCAATCCCCTGCAGGCTGTACCTTCGCACCATGCGCACGTTCACCCTGCTATCCGTAGCGGCCGCCCTTATCTTAGTGTTCCTTTGTTTTCAGACCTGGGCCGTAATTCCCAAATTCGGGCTGCGCATCAGCGGGGTAGCTGCCGAAGGCACTTCTTTTGGCAAGCCGGGCTATTTCCACCTCCTGATGGTGGTGTGCTACCTGGGACTGCTCTTTATCCGCCGCCGGTGGAGCAAGTTTGCCGCCGCCTTCTTCTGCGCCCTCAACATTGCCTGGGCTTTCCGCAACCTCATTCTCGTCGGGGCCTGCCAGGCCGGCATCTGCCCCGAAAAACAAACGGCGCTGTACTTCGTACCGGTGGCCTCCATACTCATGCTGCTTTTCCTCCTGCTGATTCCGCCGGCGGAAACCGGTTCGGAAGCAGGGGAAGAGGCTGTGAGTTGATGTACGATTTACGATGTATGATGTACGATTTGAAATAATTGGGGCATGCTTCCAGAATCATGGGTTAGTTTGCCCATAAACGAAAACGATTTACGGTCGGGTCAAAAATGAACCAAGTATGAATGCTTGTTTCATCACCGAGGCCAACCGTACATCGTACACCGTACATCAAGCAAAGTCCTGCAACGTCCTTCCGATAATCTCAACCGAAGCATCAATTTCGGCTTCCGTGATGAGAAGCGGTGGCGCGAGGCGGATCTTGTCGCCGTGGGTGGGCTTGGCGAGCAGGCCGTTTTCCTTCAGGCGAAGGCAGATGTTCCACCCGGCTTTTTTATCGGGATGATTCACCACAATGGCATTCAGCAGGCCCTTGCCCCGTACCGTGCGGATGAGCGGGTTCCGCAGGGCGGTCAGTCCTTCCCGGAAGCGGGCGCCCATGGCAGCGGCGTTTTCAGCCAGCCTTTCCTCTTTCAGTACGTCGAGGGCGGCTATGGCCACCCGGCAGGCGAGGGGATTGCCACCATAGGTGGAGCCGTGCTCCCCGGGATGAATGGTCAGCATCACGGCATCGTCGGCCAGTACGGCGGAAACGGGCAGCATGCCCCCGCTGAGGGCCTTGCCCAGCAAAAGGATGTCAGGCCGTACCCCTTCATGGTCGCAGGCCAGCAGGCGGCCCGTGCGGCCCAGGCCGGTCTGGATCTCATCAGCTATGAATAATACCCGGGCTTCCGTGCACAGTTGCCGGGCCCGTGCAAGGTATCCTTCTTCCGGCACTACCACGCCGGCTTCGCCCTGGATCGGCTCCACCAGGAAACCGGCTACGTCCGGGTCCTGCAGGGCGGCCTCCAGGGCCGCAGTATCGTTGTAGGGGATCTGGATAAAGCCCGGCATATAAGGTCCGAATCCTTTATACGAAGCGGGATCCGAGCTAAAGGAAATGACCGTGGAGGTGCGGCCGTGGAAGTTATCGGTACAGACCACAATCTTAGCGGCTCCGTCCGGGATACCTTTTACTGCGTACCCCCAGCGCCGGCAGAGCTTCAGGCCGGTTTCCACGGCTTCCACGCCGGAGTTCATGGGCAGCACGCGGTCGTAACCGAAGTATTGCGTTATGTATTGGGAGAAGGTGCCCAGCAGGTCGCTGTGGAAGGCGCGGCTGGTGAGGGTGAGGCGGCTGGCCTGGTCGACCAGTGCCTGCACGATCCGGGGGTGGCAATGGCCCTGGTTGAGGGCGGAATAGCCGGACAGGAAATCAAAATAACGGTTCCCTTCCACGTCCCAGACGTGGACGCCGCTTCCCCGCGTCAGTACGACCGGGAGCGGATGGTAGTTGTGCGCGCCATAAGCATCCTCCAGCCCGAGGTAGTAGGCGGAATCCGGCGCAGAAACAGATGCGCTGTACATATAAAAAGTTTAGAAAGAAGAAATAAGGATCGTAAAAAGGGGACAGGGGAGGGCGCCTCAGTGATTGAGGAAATCCAGGTTCAGGTCGAGAAAAGAAAGGAAGAGGGCCTTCGGCATAAAAGCGGAACTTTAAGGCAAGTTACATTTTCCCTTATGGCTTACCAAATTCCTGCCGGCACCACGATCGGCCATGTACACCTGAAAGTATCCGACCTGAACCGGTCGCTCCAATTTTACCGCGATATTCTCGGGTTTAAAGTGACCCAGTACTATGGCGACAGTGCCGTGTTTCTGTCCGCGGGCGGCTATCATCACCACATCGGCCTGAACACCTGGCACAGCGCCGGCGCCAGCGTGGCCCCGGTGCGGGCGGCCGGCCTGTATCATGCCGCCATCCTGTACCCGGAGCGGCGCGACCTTGCCCTCGTCCTGCAACAACTGCTGGATGCCAATTACCCGCTTACCGGTGCTGCCGATCACGGGGTTTCGGAGGCCATCTACCTGGATGACCCGGACGGCAACGGTATTGAATTGTATTGGGACCGTCCCCGGTCGGAATGGCCGCTGGATGCCGCTGGCCGGCTCCAGATGGTTACCGAGCAGCTGGATGTGGACGACCTCCTCAGCCTGGCAGCAGACAACGTTTGATAAAATAGGTTCCGGGAAAGGAAAGCGCCGGCGCGGCACCAACCGGGAAGATACCGTACACGGTAGAGCCGCTGCCGCTCATGGCGGCATAAAGCGCCCCGGCCGCATACAGGTCTTCCGTGATCGCCTTTATTTCCGGGTAGGCGGCACCGACGGGGCCTTCGAAATCGTTCCGGATGTGTTCTTTCCAGGTGTCTATATCCCGGAGAATGCTTTCTTTCAGGGGTGGGCGGCCGGCATCGGGTGTGATGCGGGAAAAGGCCCAGGGCGTGGGCACATGGATGCCCGGGTTCACGAGTACCAGTTCCTTACCGGCTAGGGGCAGCGACACCGGTTCCAGTTGCTCGCCGCGGCCGCTGCCGATGGCCGGCCGGTTCAGGATAAAAAACGCGCAATCGGAGCCCAGCTGCGCCGCATAGCGCAGCAGTGCGGCTTCATCGAGTCCCAGATTGAATTTCCGGTTCAGCAGCATAATGGTAAAGGCGCCGTCGGCAGAGCCTCCGCCCAGTCCTGCCCCCATGGGAATGGTTTTGTGCAGGTGCATCCGGATGTGCGGCAGGCGGGGAAAATCGGCTTTCAGCAGGCTGTAGGCCTTGAGGCAGATGTTCTCACCAGGAGCGCCAGCAATGGGTAAGCCCGAGGCAGTGAACAGGACCTCCGTTTCCGTGGCCGGATCCTGCTGGACCACTTCTAAAGCATCGTGCACCGGTACCGGGATAAACACCGTATCCAGGTCGTGGAAGCCGTCCGGCCGCCTGCGGAGGATGTGCAGGCCCAGGTTGATCTTGCAGTTGGGAAAAAGAATCACAGATGACGCTGATGGGCGCTGATTGCGCGGATATGATCGGTAACAGTATGCTGTCCAAGAGAACCATATCCTTCCTTTTCATAGAAAAGGGAAGGAGGCTGCCGCATCAGGTGTTCCGGCGGCTGTTGATCTCGTCGCGGATGGCTATGGCGCGGATATAGTCTTCCTGCTCGAGCACTTCGTTGAGCAGGGTGTTGAGCTCTTCCAGGGACAGGGATTTCAGGTTGTCTTTACCGCCGGTTTCTTCCACGGTGGAGCTGGTTTTACGCTTCCCGGTACTGCCGGTGTCTTCCATAAGGATGCCGGCGCTTTCCAGGATGTGCTCGTAGGTATATACCGGGCAGCCGAAGCGTACGGCCAGGGCCAGGGCGTCGGAAGTACGGGAATCAATTTCGATGGTATCGTTTTCGGAGGAGCAGACGAGCTTGGAGTAAAAAATGCCTTCCTGTAGGTCGGAAATCACGATTTCATGCAGGTCGATGCTGAAGGCGGTCATGAAATTCTTCATCAGGTCGTGGGTCAGAGGGCGGCTAGGCTGCATTTTTTCCAGTGCAACGGCGATGGCCTGGGCCTCAAAGCCCCCGATCACGATCGGCAACCGCCTTAATCCATTGACTTCCCCGAGCACCACTGCGTATGAATGGGTTTGCGTGATGCTATGGGAGAGTGCCACAATTTCCAATTCAATTTTCTTCATAATATATATCCGTATGTGGGTACAACCGCCGGCTGTAGTTTACAAACCTACAGATTTTAGCGAAATAAAATGCCACAGCGGTGAACTGTGGCATCTAATTCAATAATTATGCTACCCGGTTTTCAGGCAATTCCTTTTACCTTTTTCACGGCGTCGATCATTTTCGGTACCACTTCAAAAGCATCGCCTACAATACCGTAATCGGCGGCCTTGAAAAACGGCGCTTCCGGGTCTTTGTTGATCACCACGATCACCTTGCTGCGGTTCACGCCGGCCAGGTGCTGGATCGCCCCGGAGATGCCGATGGCAATGTACAGGTTCGGGGCGATGGCCACACCGGTCTGTCCCACGTGTTCATTGTGCGGACGCCAGTGCGCATCGGCCACCGGGCGGCTGCAGGCCAGGCCGGCTCCGAGGAGCTCGGCCAGCTCTTCCACCATGGCCCAGTTTTCCGGTCCCTTCAGGCCGCGACCGGCACTCACCACCACGTCGGCTTCCGCCAGGGCTACCTTGCCGCTGGTCTTGGTAGTATCCAGCACCTTGATCCGGGGAGCATCCACCGGTACGGAGGCGGCCACCACTTCGGCCGTGCCGGTACCTTCCGCGATGGAAAAAGCATTCAGGTTCAGGGAAATGACCGCCCGTTCGGTAGCAACGGTTACATTAGCGTAGGCCTTTCCGGAGAA
>DATAGL010001048.1:0-1553 GCA_036263755.1 Chitinophagaceae bacterium
CCACGGAAGGATACTTCCACCCGCAAGCCCAGGCCGGATGCGGCACCGATCGGCAGCCCGGTAGATGAGAAAAAAGAAAAGAAAGGCATCTTTAAAAAGATCTTCGGCAAGAAGGACAAAGAAGCGGAAAAACCTGAAAACGATTATTAAACGAGACAGGTTTCCCGGCTGTATGCTCAACAACAGCCCATATTCATACTTTGTAAAAACAGGAGCAGCCATCTGCTCCTGTTTTCTTTTCAGCCTGTACCCATACCGGTCTCTTCTCCACAAACCTCTTTTTCCAAATCCCAAGCTCCTAACCTCTGTTCCCCACTCCACTCCCCTACCCCCGGCACCACTGTTGCATATACCTATCAAAACAGGCTCATGGAAAACAGAGAACAGCAAAACACCCCCGGTCGCATTCCCGAGAATGATCCCTCCAAGGCTATGGACAGCAAGCGGGAAGTGGAACAAAGCAATGACGAGAAGCTGGACCAGGATTTCCCCGGCTATCCGCATTACCCGGCCCGGGAAGACATTATGGACCAGCGGAACGACTTCGTGCGCGAGGATATAGATGTGGAAAATCTTCCCAATTCAAAAAATATGACCGGCGTGAGCCAGCGCTTCCAGGCGGGCAACAACAGCGAGCGGGCCGAGGAACCGCTGCAGCCCGGACTGGCCGGTGGCATGGAGGAACTGGACCTGCGCAGGGGTACGGATGCCGATGTTGACGACGACGACCTGGCCGCCCTCAATGCCTCCAACGATGAACTGGGTGTGCCGCAGAATGTTTCCAACGACGAGCTGCAGGACCTGGATGTGCCCGGGTCGGAACTTGATGACGAAAACGAATCGATCGGCGAGGAAGACGAGGAAAATAATTACTATAGTCTGGGCGGCGACCGGCATGAAAACCTTGAAGAAGACCCGTTTTCCGGGCCGGACCGGGAATCGTAAATCAGCCATATGAAATGCGTACCCTTAATCCTGCTCCTGAGCCTTTTGGGCGGAGCCGGCTGCCAATCCCAGCGCCGAATCAGCATTCGGAATGTATCGGGCGCTGATGCCTGTATTACCTGGAAAATAAAAGAGGACAGCGTAAACGCCAGTCCTTTTTTTATTTCCCTTTCCGATTCCACCACATTAACGCTCCGGAGCCGCCCGCCGCACCACCTGATGAAAATGTCTTTTGGCACGGGCAGCTGGACGCCTTCCTATCTCCAGGCGGTCAGCAATGACCTGGACCTGCTGGAGATCCGCTACCGCGCAGGATTGATTCGCCTCGAACATCCCGATTCCATTGCAGCCTTTCTGCTGCCGCGCCGGCGCTCCATCGATAAAAGCCAGATCCGGATCGTACTGCGGTAAGAAGGGTTCTTTACCGGTACGCCCTTTTTAATTATTTTTACCATCACCATTCCAGAAACCCAGTGGCAGGTCTTTCTGTGTTCCGACCGGCTGCTCAAAAGCTTCATTCCGTGCAGCACCGAACAGACCCCGTTTTACCGGTCCACCAACTGCTTTACCTGCCATCGTATGCCCTGTTCCTGCTCGAAAACCGGTTG
>DATAGL010001049.1:0-7207 GCA_036263755.1 Chitinophagaceae bacterium
GAAGGTGGCCTGCAGCCCGGGAGGCAGTGCCCGGGCCAGCTCCACGATGGTGGTCCCCCCGGTGGTGAGCACGAACATCCCGTCGCGGATCAGGGCAGCGGCCTTGCGGGCGATTCCTTTCTTTTTTTCGGAGGAATAGACCGGGACCTGGGGCAATGCATACGGGAACGAAGGCGACAGCGCGCCGCCATGCACCTTGATCAGCTTCCCCATTTCGGAAAGCTCATTGAGGTCGCGGCGGATGGTATCCTCCGAAACGTTGATCTGCTGGCTCAGGTCCACCGACAGCACTTTATTGTGCAGGTTGACCTGGTGCAGAATAAACGCCTGTCGTTCTTTTTTAAGCATAAGCAAACCGGACTCAGGTAAAGTTGCGAAAAAAACCGCAGGTTCGGGAGGAAAAACGCAGGTATTTGCAGGGAGTGGGTTTGGGAATTTGGAATTGGGAATTTGGTATTAGTTGACCAAGTTGAATGGGTTGACTGAGTTGATAAGCCTCCTTTAGCTCCTTTTCTCCTTTCCTCGGCGCGAAACCTTCCTGCCGGCAGCATAAGGGTTCGATACCTGTTCGCTATTTCTTCGCTCCTTGTTCGCACCTGATTATAGTTTGCTTCGGGACAGGGTCGCATCAACTCCGTATATACTCCGTTCGTTTCCGTTCTGGACGGAGTATATACGGGCTATATACGGAGTATACTCGAAGCAAACCCGAGCCAGAGGCGAAGCAGGATCGAAGCAGACCCGAGCAAGTATCGAACACTCTACTGCCGGCAGGAAGGTTTCGCGCCGAGGAAAGGAGAAAAGGAGTTATAGAAGCCTTATCAACTCAGTCAACCCATTCAACTCAGTCAACTCATTCCAAATTCCCAATTCCCAATTCCTAATTCCTAAATCCGGCTCACGCCAGCCGCACGGCCAGCTCCAAACAAGCGCGCCCGTTATGGTACGGGCATTTCCAGAAGCCGGCTTTGTCTTCGTGGGCCATCAGGGAGTAGTCTTCGTACACCCCCCATTTCCACTCCCCGCCCCTTTCGTGGAGGATGTGGCGGCGGATAAAGTTCCAGTTGTCCTCCGCCCGCCGGCGGTGGACCGGGTTGCCGGAAACCTGGTAGGCATTATAGAACCCCACCAGTGCTTCGGCCTGGGGCCACCAGTGCTTTTCCTTTACCAGGTGCCCTCCTTCCTTTTCGTACCAGAGACCGCCATCCCGGTCGAGGCCTTCGGCTGCAGCTTCGGCCACCCGCAGGCAACGGGCCTTTACTTCGGCTACCAGCTCCGCATCGGCGATGACCTCGGCCGCTTCCTGTACCAGCCAGGCTGCCTCGATGTCGTGACCGTAGGAAATGATTTCGGACCGGGGGGTCCATTGCTCGTTGAAGAACAACTGAAGGTGATGCGTAGCTGGATGAATAATGTGGTCAAGGAAGAGCCGGACCAGTTCCTGTAGGTCCGCTTTCAGGACTTCCCGCGGGGCTATGCGGTACAGGTTGGCAAAGCCTTCCAGCACATGCAGGTGGGTGTTCATCGACTTTTTTTCGTTGGCGTCCTTTGCGCTGAGCCGCATATCCGCAATGGGTTGCCAGTCGCGGGTCAGGGCCTCCCAATAGCCGCCGTGTTCCGGGTCATAACCCTTCCTTCTTACGACCTGGTAAAGCGCCAAGGCTTCCGCAAGGGCCTCGTCGCTGCCCGTGCAGCGCGCATATTCGCTGAGGGCGTAGATTGCAAACGACTGTGCATAGACCTGCTTCTTTGCATCGAGCGGGGCTCCCTTGTAGTCGAGGCTCCAGTACACCCCACCGTACGCCCGGTCAATGAATTGTTCCGTAAAATAGATATAGGCGCAATCGGCTATCGCCCGGTAATCGGCCCGCCCGGTATGACGGGCGGCAGCCGAAAAAGTCCAGAGAATACGGGCATGGAGCACCGAGCCTTTGGGTGCTTCCGGGTGCACCCGGTTCTCATGATCGATCCGGCCATAAAAGCCCCCGTGGACCGCATCGGGAGCATGCTGCATCCAATACCCGAGCAGCGATTCCAGTTCCTGCTCCAGTTCTCCTTTCCACTGCTGCGCGGTTCGTTCCATCACCTGTTCCTTTTATTTTGTTTGTGGGAGGTGGACGGCCTCCGGTTTTGCTGCCTGGCTCCGGAAGGCCCGGTTCCGGTCGATGATCCCTTTGAGGGTCTGTACGGAGGCGGCGGAGCGGAGGCCGTCGGCCGGCGTATGCTTCACATAATCAAGCAGGCGCTCCACGGTAGTAGTGGCCACGTGCAGCCGGGTGTCCGAAGACCCATAGTAAATAAAAACGGCTCCGTTGTCATCGGCAATCCAGCCGTTGGAGAATACCACGTTGGAAACATCCCCGGTGCGCTCGGCCCCTTCCGGTCCCATGAAATAACCCGCCGGCTTATAGATTACTTTCGTCAGGTCCTGAAGATCGGTCATAAAAAGGTACAGTACATACCGCAACCCGGCCGCTGTATGGCGCACGCCGTGCGCGAGGTGCAGCCAGCCTTCCGCCGTTTTGATGGGTGCCGGACCAAGCCCGTTCTTTGCTTCGGATACCGTATGGTACTGCCGGCGGTCGATGACGATTTCCTCCTCGATCCGGGCTTCTTCGATACAGGCGCTGAGCCCGAAACCAATGCCGCCGCCGCTGCCGGCATCGATGAACCCGTCCTGCGGGCGGGTGTAGAAAGCGTATTTGCCCTGGACGAATTCAGGGTGCAGCACCACGTTGCGCTGCTGGGCCGAAGGGGTACGAAGATCGGCGAGGCGCTCCCACTGCACAAGGTCCCGGGTACGCGCAATGCCCGCCTGGGCCACGGCGGAACTCTGGTCGGATTCGGGTGCGGAAGGGTCGCGCCGCTCGGTACAGAAAACGCCGTAAATCCAGCCGTCTTCGTGACGGGTGAGACGCATATCGTATACGTTGGTATCGGGATCGCCGGTCTCGGGCATCACTACGGGATACTCCCGGAACCGGAAGTTATCGATGCCGTTATCGCTTTCGGCCACCGCAAAAAACGATTTGCGGTCCCAGCCTTCCACGCGGGCCATGACCAGGTATTTATCATTCAGCTTCATGGCGCCGGCGTTGAAAACGGCATTGATGCCAAAGCGCTCCATCAGGAACGGGTTCGTTTGCGGGTTGAGGTCGTAGCGCCAGAACAACGGCGCATGGGCACCGGTCAGCACGGGGTGAGCGTACCGGTCGAAAATACCGTTGCCCGGCTCTTCCTTCCGGTTTTCACGGGTGATCAGCTTTTCCTGCGCACTGTTCAGGGCCTGCAGCCTTGTGTCGAATTGTGTACTCATGCTATCTGTTTTAGTTGCCTTTCGGCCAGGTATTAAAAGTTGTTAATCTTCCAGCTTGTTCCACCAGGTGCGTTTCAGGATCACCACCGTTACCGCCAGCACCGCTATGGTCACCAGCAGGGGGACTTCCATCCACAAAACGAGGTACATAGGCAAGATGGTAAGGCAGCACTGGGCGATCATTCCCACCACCACATTGAACATGTCCAGCCGGAAGCGCCGGTTCGGTACGAAGCCGGGGTCTTCCTGCTGCACTTCTGCCAGCACCGGGCCCCAGAAGCCCCAGGGCCGGACCGTCCTGTAAAAAGATTTCAATACGTTCCGGTCCGTCGGCGGTGCGGTATAGGTACCGATGAGGCAGCCGGCTACGGAAATAAGGAACAGGAGCGGCCATACATACAAGGGCAGTGTGCCCGGAAAGAGTGAAGGAAAGGCCAGGGCCGCCGCGATGCCGGCCGTCATGCCCCAGAAAAACCCGTTCGCATTGAAACGCCACCAGTACCACTTCAGCATATTGGCGGCAATGTACCCGCCGTACAGGGCCCCTACGATCCATTGCAGGATGCTGTTCACGTCGCGGGCAAAGAAGCCGAGCACCACACCCACGATCACCACCAGCACCCCGCAGAGGTAGTTCATCGAAATGATCTTGTGCGTGGAGGCCTTCGGGTTTACATATTTCAGGTAGATGTCATTGACGAGGTAGGCCTGTGCGGCATTCAGCGTACCGGAAAAAGTACCCATGAACGCACCCAGCAGCCCGGTCAGCACCAGGCCCAGGATGCCCGTGGGCAGGAAACTGTTGATCGCGGCCGGCAGGATGCGCTCGAAATCGGTGCCGCCCGAACCGTTCGACAGGTTCAGCCGGTTGTAGTACAGCAGCGCCAGTACGGTAAGACCGATCACCATGGAGTAACGGATCGGCAGCAGCACGATGGATACAAAACCCGTCATTTTCGAGGCTTCTTTCGGAGAGCGGGTCGACAAGACCTTTTGCATGTCGTAGTTGGGCGCGGGGCCTGCCAGCGAGGCCAGTACCCCTTTGAACAGCATCATCATGAAAAAGACCGTGAAGAGGCCAAACCCGTCTTCCTCGATTTTTTTATTGGCGTCGTCCACGATGCCGCTCCAGTTCAGGTCGTTGAGGGTCCAGCCGAAAAAAGGATCGGACCAGCCTTCCGGGACGTTCAGGGACTGCCCTTTCAAATGCATCATGGCAATGGCCGCAATGGCAATACAGCCGACGGTCATGATGAGGTATTTGATGAAATCACCCAGCACGATGGAATGCATGCCCCCGAGAATGGAATAGAACATAGCAAACAGGGTGAACACGATACCATAGAAATGGGCCACGTACTCGGGTGCCACCTCAAATGGTACGTAGGGCTGTATGAGGCTCCAGGGCACGAAGATCTCCATGAATTTGCCCAGCCCCACAAAGCCGTAGGCAAGAAAGCCGAGGCAGGCGATGAGGGCAAATACCACCACAACATTGTGGGAGGCCGTGACGCCGCGGCCTTTCAGCCCGAAGCGGGTGGCCAGCCATTCGGCCCCGGTATTGGCTCCCGAGCGCCGCAGCCACTTGGCCAGGAACATCATATTGAACACCTGGTTGAATACGGGCCAGAGCCAGGGAATCCAGATGCTTTTCAATCCGTAAACAAAACAAAGCGCCACCATCCACATGGTGCCCGAAATATCGAACATATCGGAGGCATCGCTCAGGCCAAGCATGTACCAGGGCAGCTTCTTTCCGCCCATCAGGTAGCTCTCCTTGTTCTGCCGGGCCTTGTTGCGCAGGAACCACCCGATCATGACCATAAGGGCGAGGTAGGAAACGAGAATGGAAATATCGGTCGCTTGCAGCTTCATGGAGCGTTTATGGTTTGAGTTTGAGGTTTGGGTTTGGATTACGGGTTTCGCGCAGGGCTAAGGAGAAAAGGAGGACAAGGGGCATTGGATTACCGGTTACACACTTTTACACCCAATGGCTTGGTTGCACGCAAAGGCGCCAAGGTACGCAAAGACGCCAAGGATTTGTTTTCACCGGCTTCCACACTTCCCTATTGACGACCGAGGTATGCATTTCGTACATCGTAAACCGTACATCCTCCATACTCACACATTTTCCCTTTCATTCCAGCCGGTACAGGCTCCCCGTCCGTTCATCGGCAAAGACCATAAACGGGCTGGCCTTGAACTGCCGGAAATCGGCTTCGGCGGCATGGCCCTTATACGGTGTCCAGAAAGCGCCGGTGGTATTGGCCCAGACCAGCGCATAAGCAATTTCCATCGGCTGGTATTGCAACACCTTCAGCAGTTGCTGGGTGTACCAGTCGGAACGGGTGAGGTTCGCCAGCCCGGTTTCGGTAAGCGCCGCCAGCTTGTTCTTTTTCTTTGCATAATCCGATACGATCCGCAGCCGGGTGCCGGCCGTGGCCGGCGCCACTCCTGCCTGCAGGTCGCCGTAGTTATCCATTCCCACCAGGTCCACGTAAGCATCACCGGGATACCGTTCCAGGTACTGGGCCTCCGACTGAAAGATCCTGTCGGGCGACCAGGCATACAGGAAATTGCGCACGCCGAGGCTGTCGCGCAGGAAGGTTACGGTAAACTGATACAACGCCTTGTATTGCTCCGGTGTGCAGTGTGACTGGCCCCACCAGAACCAGTCCCCGTCAAATTCATGGAAGGGCCGGAAGATCACGGGTACGGGCTTGCCGTCGGCTCCCACAAGGGATTGGGCAAATCCGGCTACTTCGCCCAGCGAATGCTTATAGGTTTCATGATGGCTGCCGCCGGGCAGGATGGCGCCGACGGCTTCCACCGGCGACTCGTTCCAGTAAAAGCTGCCTTTGGACACCGGGTTGCCGTAATGCCAGGCATAGGTATTCACCCCGCCGCGGTCATAGGCATCAATGGTCAGCTGGCGGGCTATGTCCCGCTCATAATCGAACCAGGCGCCGTCGGTAAAATTGGCAATATGGAGGAAGTCGTGCCCGTACACTACCGGGTAAGCTCCGGTCACTTCTTTTACATCTGATCTTTCCCGGGATACGGCGGGCAGGTGCTGCTCGTTGGCCCAGCCGGTACCGGCACCGGAAAGCCCCCGCTTCGTTGCGTCCTGGTGCCCGAAAAGAACGCCGGTGCGGGC
The DNA here is from genome assembly GCA_036263755.1 of Chitinophagaceae bacterium. GTDB lineage: Bacteria > Bacteroidota > Bacteroidia > Chitinophagales > Chitinophagaceae > Flavisolibacter. The sequence continues at coordinate 6,474 of DATAGL010001049.1, forward strand.
GCTGCGCTTCAGGTTGAAGAACAGGGCAGCCGTTTCTTCCGTAGCGTTTTTATCCACCAGCCAGGAGCGGGCGGTGGCCAGTGAGGGCACCGTACCGGCAGGCGTATCCGGGCCGGAGGGCGGCACGGGGTCGGCAATCCGCTGCGACCAGTCATCCTTTTTCCCGCAGCCCGCCAGCAGCAGGGCACCTGCCGCTATTGTGTAAAACAATGATTTCATGTTTTTTTATTTCTCTGTAGTCGCTTTATTCTGTTTGAGGAGCCCGGGCTCATTGGTACAGCCTTTCTTTCGTTGCTTCCTTTTGGAACAAGGTGGTGGGCAGCCGGTAAAACCGGATAAAATCGGCTGCTGAGGGATCGCCTTTTACCGGGGTGTAATAATGCATCTGGCCGTTGGACATGCGCCCGGCATTGCGCCAGAGCAGCACATAGGAGATGCGTTTGCCCTTCAGGGCTTCGTTCAGGACTCCCGTCCACCAGCGGGCGTCCGGGGTGCGCTCATAGCCTGTTTCTGCCAGCGCTGCCACCTTGCCCTTTTCCCCCGCCAGCCGGTCGATGATGTCCAGCCGGCGGCTCATCAGCTCCCTGACGGCAGGGCTTTGCGCAGTATCCCCGTAATGATACATGTCGAAGGAAAGAAAGTCCACCACATCATCGCCCGGATAGCGCTCCAGGAACTCCGCTTCGGTTTGAAAATCGGCCATGTTGTAAACATACAGCAGCTGGTGCTGGCCT
>DATAGL010001050.1:0-6461 GCA_036263755.1 Chitinophagaceae bacterium
CGGTCAAATTATTAAAGGCCCGGTCACGAGGCAGATCGAAGTGCCGGTAGACCGGTTGCCCTGGTACCGGTTGGTTTCCGGTCGGTAGGCAGTGTTCAGCTTCTGCATCCCTATTCACCCGATAATCGGATAACGATGAAATCAAGTTTTTTTGCGTTTGGAATATTTGTGCTCCTGGCTGCCTGTGCCAAAAAGGGAACAGCCAATGCCCAGGAAGGGAACAGCATCAGTAACTATAACGAAAGCACGGAGGATTTTGCCAATCCGGAACGGGGCTTTTACCGGTACTCCCATGCGAAGGCCAGTAATTTTGTAGGCTTGTCCCTGGACCAGCTGAACCGCTGGAAAGGCTCCGCGCCGGCAGACGGGGGAAACTATCATGTGTACAGTACCCTCCTGTTCCGGTATTATGAGCTGGACCTGTTCAAGGACAAGGCTATTGATCCTTCTTTTCTCCAGGCGGTTGGCCAGGATTTTGCCGTGGCGCGGCAGGCCGGGTTCAAACTCATTCCCCGGTTCACCTACACGCTGGCGCAGAATGCCGGGGCCTGTCCGGAAGGATTTATCTGCCCCCCTTACGGAGATGCGCCCAAATCCATCGTGCTGCAGCACATCGGCCAGCTGAAGCCCGTACTGCAGGACAATGCGGACGTGCTCGCCCTGGTACAAATGGGCTTTATCGGCGTGTGGGGAGAGCAATATTATACCGACCATTTCGGGGATGCCTCGCAGAACACCCCGCTTCAAAAGCTGGTGGACGCCAACTGGCAGGACCGGATCGCAGTGTTGGAGGCCTTGCTGGATGCGGTGCCCAAAGACCGGATGGTCCAGGTCCGCTACCCGCAGATAAAGCAACGTTATGTTTACGGCATCGCGGCTGACGTCAATGTGCTGCCTTTACAGGAGCCGGAAGCTTTTTCCCAGACAGACAAGGCCCGGATCGGCTATCACAATGATTGCTTCCTGGCGAGCGCCAATGATTACGGCACCTTTGAAGATTACGGGAACTCTTCCAGTCCGCGCAGGGATGCCAATGCGGTTCTGAGGGCATATAAAAGCAAGGATTCGCGGTACGTGGCCGTTGGCGGGGAAACCTGCAGCGACACGTACAGCCCGCAGAATGATTGCGAGCCAATGGGCAGGGCGCAGACCGAAATGCGGGAAATGCATTACAGTTTTCTCAACAGCTCCTATAACAATGCCGTAAACAATGACTGGCAAACGGCCGGGTGTATGGACAGCATCAAACGAAACCTGGGCTACCGGTTTGTGTTGAAACAGGCCGCTTTGCCCCAGAAGGCAGCCCGCGGGAGTTCCCTTGCCGTTTCCTTCCGGGTGGAGAACAAAGGCTATGCAGCCCCTTATAATAAGCGGCCCCTTAAACTGGTGCTCCGGAATAAGGCAGATGGCTCGGAACACCTGTTTGTACTGACAGAAGATATCCGGAAATGGTTTACGGGTGCCCATGAAGTAAAAGCCAGTGTGTCCCTGCCGGAGAGCCTGCACAAAGGAACTTACGACTTGTTCCTGTTTTTACCCGATCCTTATCCCTCTATTGAAAAGCGTCCGGAATATGCCATCCGGCTCGCCAACCGGGATATGTGGGAGGCCGGCACGGGTTACAATCACCTCAGGCGGGTACTGGAAGTGAACTAAACAGGGATGCAGCCCGTTTCAGTTGTCGTTGCTTTATGGAAAGGTGGCAATATAAAGGTTCCCGACCTGCTTGCCCTGCCAGCCTCCTTGTGCAATGGCTGACCTGAAATGAATTCCGCCGTATAGCCTGCTGATGCCGGCTTCGTCGGCCGCCTGCTGGATGGAGGAAAACTGCCGTTTCAGTCCCAGGTATTCCATTTCCGTTGTATCGGTGAAGGCTATGTTGTGGCCGAGGTAATGCGTCAGAACGGTTGCAGCGGCCTGCGAAATCACGCTGTGTCCGCTGGTATACTCCGGAAAGGGAGGTGTTTGTAATAAGGGGCTCCACTCCGGATCCATTTCTTCCTGGATGACCGTGATCGGCCGCACCGTACTGCTGCGGTATTTTTCATCCCAGCAGGCAATGAACCCATCGTAAATGGCGCAGGCTGTGAGGGCATAGATCCGGGCTGCAGCCAACCGGCTTACCTTCTGCCGGGCGCACAGGATAGAGGCAATGCTCATCCAGTGACCTACCGGAGTTGTTTTTTTGTTGCCAAACATGAGGTGTCCCTGGTGGGTAGTCACAAAGGAGTTGTCATCCCAGAAGCGGGCGATCGTATCCATCTCCGGGGTCAGGGTATTGCTGACGGTATACACTTCCATCAGTTCCTTGTAATACAGGCTTTCTTTTTCGAGGCTGTAGGGCGGGGGCGGAGCCGGCTTGAACTGAGCGGCAGAATCCAGGAGAAGGGGCGTAATGGAATTCCAGTATGGCTCTACCGCATCATTGTAATCCGGGGACGTCTGCTGCCATTTACCTTTCGATTTGTACACGCTGAACCGGGGCATGCCCCGGCTTTTTTTATAGTTGTCCGACAAGCTGCGCCGGATGATCACACCGGCAATGGCCTTGCCCAGCCTGACGGAGTTTTCATAAACATCGTCTTCGAGGGCATGCTGAAATACTTCCCGGTGGATGCGTTCTTTTTCTTTCAGGGAATCCTTGGAAAACACCAGGTTTTGGGCCACTTCATGGAAAGCGGTAAAGGCCACCAGCGGGTAATGATAGGATTTTCCCTTTTCCGGCCGGGGCATGGCTTCAAAGCCCTGCAACTGCTGCGTCAGGGAAGGCGATCGCGGATCCTCCCCTTTCAGTCCTTCGTAATACGCCAGGCTTGCATACGCATAGATGCGGCTGGCAACCGGGGGTGAAAAAATATCATGAATGATGACATTGGTTAAGTCATGAAGGCTTTGCGGAAGCAGATCGGAAACCTGCTCCTTCTCTTTTCGGGAACCGGGGTTGCAGGCAGCAATCGCGCACACCACAAGAAGCATCAGGATCCGGATTTTCGGGAAGACCGCTGTCATTTTATGGTTCTTTTGATGCCTTTGTTGTTTGTAATCGTGATGGTTGTCATAGTGGGCGTGACCGGCAGGTACCTGCCTGATTGGGACAGGAACGAAGTTCCATAATAAAACTCTTCTTTCCGCCTGCTGCCATCCCGGTAGGTAATCAGTGCATAGAGGTCGTCCGGAAGTACCGGAATGGCCGTGCGGACAGCCTTGCTCCGGAAGATTTTCAGCGGTCCCCTGTTTTGGGTAACCGCTATGGCCAGGTGGTTGCCGGTATAAAACCGGACGGCCCCCTTGCCGTTGCCCGGTATATAAATGCCGCTTTCCTGGATGGATAAAGGAGCAAACTGCCCTTTGCCGTTGCCTTTCAGCAGTAACCCGTTCAATGCATCCTGTCTGCCCAGTCCCGGCGCCATGCTGAATTCATTGCCATTGAGCAGCAGATCGATGAAGCCATCCTCGTTGAAGTCGCCGGCAATGGTTCCGAAAACGGGTGCCCACTGGGCGGGAGCGGGCAGGGGGTGGAAAAGGAAGGTAAAGTTGCCCTTGTTTTCTATCCAACCCGTGGTAAAGGTGGATGCAGAAAGGATGAGGGCATCCTTCCGGTCTTCTGCAATAAGGAGGTCCGTCAGGTCGGCACGTGCATACGCCGCATAGTTGGGGTACTTGCCTTTGATCTGCGGAATCTGCTCGATCAGTTCATCCCTGCCGGCCAGAGGGTATTCTTTCAGGGGGCCGTTCGGGGAAGCAGGAATATAAGTGCTGAGGATGGCATCCAAGCGGGCGTTGTTGTCGAAATCCTTTGCATAGACCCGCACCGGATGTTGGGCGGAAGCTTTGAGGAAGCTATTATGACCGTAATTGCCCACCAGGTAATCCGTATCGCCATCGTTATCCATGTCGGCCCCGGTGATACTGTTCCACCATCCCGTCAACTGCGAAAGCGCTGTCTGCTGCACCCGCAGCTTTCCCTGGCTGTTTTGTAAGATCGTTATGCCCATCCATTCACCTGTAAGGATCAGGTCCACCTGGCCGTCGTTGTTCCCGTCGCTCCACAGCGCATCGGTCACCATTCCTATGTTCTTCAGGGCAGGCGCTACTTCCTGCGTGACATCTGTAAACTGAAGATTCCCGGGCCTGCTGTCGTTCCGGTAAATAAAGCTGGAGACCGGCTTTGGATAGGAGCCGGGCTGTACCCTTCCGCCGATGAACAGGTCCAGGTCGCCGTCCCGGTCGTAATCGGCTGCCTTCACGCAGCTTTTACTGGTCTCATTTTCCGGAAGCCCGGTTACGGCTTTTTGGAAATTTCCGGTTCCGTCATTGACAAACAACCGGTCCGTATAGAGGGCAGGGTCCGTGGCCATTTTATTACCTCCTGCGGCAATATACAGGTCCAGGTCCAGGTCGCCATCGGCATCAAAGAGGATGACGCCCATGTCATCGCTCCCCTGCGTTGAATGACCCTCGATAAACTGTTGCGGACGGAATCCATCCCTTTCCTGGAAGAACAGGGAAGCTCCATGGGGCTCGTCTCCTCCCACCACGAGGTCGTCCCATCCGTCGCCGTTGATGTCGCCTGCGGCCAGTGCGGGTCCGAACTGCGAGAACTTCCGCGGCAGCAGGCGCTGTTTGCTGAAATCGATGTCGTCGGTTTCTGCATGGATGTAGTGCATGTTTACTTCTTCTGTAACCTCTGCAAACCAGCGGTCAGGATGGAGGCGGGGTACCGGTTGAACAGAAACGGCCCTGTTGCGGTCGTAACGGATCGTGATGGTTCCATCGGCGCGGATGTCCGGCTGCACCTGCCGGGTGCCATCCGGCCACACAACCACAACCGAGTCCACGAGGGCGGCCGGGCCCAGTCCAAAGTGCGCGACTGGTTCCACACTGGACAGGTAACCCCGGTAAGGCGTATGCTCGTAGACTTTCATGCCGGACGGTTGGTGTACGCGGATCAGGCTGCCGATTCCGTTTATATTCGAGGCGGGTCCGGCGAGCCGGATGCGGAGGAAATGATGGGAAGGGGTGTCGGCTTTATTGAGGGTATTTTCCAGCAGCGATGCAGCCATATTGGTGTTGTTGATCACCACATCAATATCCCCGTCGTTGTCGAAGTCGGCATAAGCCATTCCTGAGGCAAAAGAGGGCTGGTCCCAGCCCCAGTCCACCGTTTTGTTGGTGAATGTCAGGTCCCCGTTGTTGCGGAAGATATAGTTGCTGATTTTGGCAGTCGGCAGCTGTTTCAGCAGGTTGGCCTTGGAGGTTACAGCCACGGGCTTGTTCCGGTAGCTCATAAAATCCAGGTCGGTCAGGTCTTTGGGCAAGCCATTGGATACAAGGAGGTCCCGGTATTGGTCGTTATCCACGTCTACGGCCAGCACGCCCCAGCTCCAGTCCGTTTCGGCCACGCCACTGAAAAAAGCGATTTCACTGAATACAGGTGCCCCAACGGAATCGTTTTGCAGTACCCGGGGCCCCTGGTTCACCTGCACCGTATTCCGGACGTACTGATGCATGTAGCCATAGTAGTCGGTATTCAGGAAGGTTTGATACCGGACCGGGTTGTTCATCATCTTCTTCCGGTAATGGGCTTCCGGCATCATATCCAGCTCGATTAGATCCTGCAGGCCGTCATTGTTCAGGTCAGCCACGTCATTCCCCATCGCATTCCGGCTGGTATGCTTGAAGTATTCAGGACAGCGGTTGACGAATTTACCATGATCATTGATGTAAAGCAGGTTGTTGGAAACGTAGTCATTGCTGACATAGATGTCTTTCCACCCGTCCTCGTTGATGTCCACAATATTCACCCCCAGCCCGTGGCCCTCCCAGGTGATGCCGGCTTCCCGGGAAACGTCCGTAAATACGGGGTGCTGCAATGCCTCGTTCCAGTCATTCCGCAGCAAGCGGTCGGTGTTTAAGGCGCTGCCGTCCGTACGGATGGGCCTGAACTGGTTGGGGTAACTCTGGTCGAGCTCATTGACCAGTAAATAAACATCCAGGTCGCCGTCGTTGTCGTAGTCAAAAAAGGCCGCCATCTGGGTGCTGCTGGTATCCGCCAGTCCGTACGCCGCAGCCGATTCGGTGAATACGGGGATTTTGGTTTTCGGGTCTGCGCCCCGGTTGATGTAGAGCCGGTTCCTCCGGTATTCCGGTTGCCTAAGAACGGAAGTGCAAACGTAAAGGTCCAGGAGGCCATCGTTATTGATGTCGACCACACTGACGCCTTTGCTCCATACTCCCTCGGTTCCCGTTTGCGAGGCGGTAGTGACATCCTCAAAGCGCAGGTTGCCCCGGTTGAGGAATAGCTTGTTGGAGACCCTGTTCCCGGTAAAGTAAAGGTCGGGCAGCCCGTCGTTGTTAAAATCACCCACGCCTACCCCGCCGCCGTTGTAGAGGTATTCATAATCCAGGATGTTCAGGTCGTTGTTATCCCTGATCTCGTTGTTAAATGTGATGCCGCTTCT
>DATAGL010001051.1:0-4686 GCA_036263755.1 Chitinophagaceae bacterium
CAATCGTCAATCGTCAATCGTCAATCGTCAATCCGGCACATCGTGCATCACACATCGTACACCGTACATCCTCACTGGTATTGAATATACACCGGCACCGGCTTCAGGCCCAGCAACTGTTCCGGCTGCATTTCCTTCGGCTGGTTCACCCGCTTTGTATCGTTTTTGTAAAAGATCTTGAAGCCGGTGAACTGTACGGGCTCGGGGTAGATGAACTGGCGGTAGGTATTGATTTTCCGGGCCGGTTCGCCCCAGCCGTCCATGTCCATAACCACCTGTACTTCAGGGCGTAGCTTAATGTCCTTGTAGCCCGTCACCATTTTCTGCGTGAAGCGGTGTACAATCAGGATTTTCGGGGGCAGGTTGTGCTTGCGCACCAGGCCGGCCAGGTATTCGGTCGTGTAGTTAATGTCTGCAGCATCAAATGTACCCACACGGGTACCCGGGCGGTCGCCTCCCTTCATGGAAAATTCGGGGTCGATTCCGAAATGCACATTGGGCATGGACAGGTATTTTTCAAACTCCGGCAGTTCCTGCTGCAGGGTACTGAGGCCTACCTGGATATCGATGAACACGAGGGCATTGATTTCCTTTGCCCAGCTGATCACCGTATCGATCTGGCTGAAGGGCATCCGCAGGCGGTACTTGCCGCCTTTGCCCGGGGTCAGCTGCGCGGTAATGGCAATGTAATGCAGGGCGGGAATAGCGGGCATGAGGCTGTCGGCCTTCGTCCATTTGTCCACTTCCCCCTGCAGGCGGCGCAGCATATCATCTTTCGGGAACTCACCCAGGGCCCCCATTTGTTTGGAGTACAGGTTTCCGTAATAGGCAACGATGCGCTTGAAGGGCAGGATGGCACCGGGCAGCGGGTATTCGTGCTTTACGGGCCAGCGGCCGCTGGTATCGCCGTTGGCCATATGCCGCAGCATGCGGTTGTAGTGGGCGGTATCGAGCTTGGGAGCGGAAGCAGCGGCAGCAGCGGTTTCTTTACCGGTGCCTGCAGGTGCCGTGGTGTCCTTGTCCCCGGAAGCCTGGTTGGAAACCTGGTTGCCGCAGGAGAGCAGGAAGGCGGCAGTTACTAAAAAGAGCCAGTTGTTTTTCATATGTGCCTATTGAATGGAACCGAAGATATCCTTTTGTCGCGAACCGGGGAAACGCCGGTGGAGTCAAATATTTCCATGTCCGGAACCGCATGCAACGGTAATCCGGTACCGGACTTGCATCTGGCACAACATTTCGATGCATTCCGGAAAACAGTTATGAGCACAGTCAACCCCGATCCCATCCGCAACCGGCCGTCAGACGAAGGCCGGCGCAACGACCCGCACATCCGCGACGAATCGGCCCAGCAGCCCGGCGTCAACACCATGAGTTCCAGCGATACTGACGACCTGAACAACCAGGTAACCAAAACGTCCGGCCCCGACGGCGACCTCGGCGGCAACTTCGGCAATGATGCCGACCCGGCTTATGATGATATTACACCGGAAGTAAAGGACACATAGGATGAAATGCACACCGGAAAGCGCATCTTGTCATCCAGGCAGGTGACACGGTCAAAGGCTTAACCATTCGGTCACATTCCCGTAACAATCGCGCAACATTGCGGCAGTAGTTTGCAGCGTGACAGTTACTTGATCCTTACTTAGCAGTTTTACACGGAAGTACGCCGCCTGTTCCCAGGCGGCTTTTTTATGCCGTACCGGCAACCGTACGGTGCCGGCGGCGGAAAGTGGCATAAGCCAGCACGGAACTGCTCAGCATCAGCAGGGCGCCAAGGATGAACGGGGCACCGGGAAACTGGACCGGCGCCGATGCACTGGTGAAATAAGAGAACAGGCTGGTCATCACCACAGGGCCGATAATGGAGGTCAGGCTCATCAGGGAAGTGAGCGCCCCCTGGAGCTCGCCCTGCTCGTTCGGCGGCACACCGGACGAGATAATGGCCTGCAGCGCCGGTCCGGCAATGCCGCCCAGGCAGTACGGGATCATGAATAAGAACAGGGCAAGTGTGCTGCCGGCAAAGGCAAACAGCAGCATGCCTGCCGTATAAAGGGCCAATCCCCAGTACACGCTGCGCTCATTCCCCAGCCTTGGTGTGGTGTAGCGCGTGAGCCCGCCCTGCACCAGGGCGATCAGCACACCAAAAACACTGAGGGAAAGCCCCACCAGGCCTTTGGTCCAGTTAAATTTATGCATGGCGAAAAAGGTCCAGTTGCTTTGCACGGCATGACCGGCAATATATATCATCACCAGGGCCAGCACCAGCCAACCGATGGCCGGGTACCGCCTGAGCTGGACCAGGGACCCGACCGGGTTGGCCCGTTTCCAGGAAAAGGACCGGCGGCGATCGGCCGGCAGGGATTCCGGGAGTACAAAGAATCCGTACAACGTATTGAGCAGGCTCAGCCCTGCCGCAAAAAAGAACGGCACCCGCTCGCCGTATTCACCCAGCTGCCCGCCAATGGCCGGGCCAATAATAAAACCGAGGCCGAAAGCCGCACCGATCATACCGAAGTTTTGCGTTCTGTTTTCATCTGTACTGATGTCGGCAATATAAGCAGAGGCCACGGTGAACGAAGCCCCGGTGATGCCGGCAATGATCCTGCCGATAAAAAGCCAGGCAATGGTGGGGGCAAAGGCCGTAAACAGGTAATCGAGGCCAAAGCCCAGGAGGGACAGGAGGAGCACCGGCCGCCGGCCAACGCGGTCGCTCAGGTTGCCGAGCACCGGGGAAAACAGGAACTGCATAACGGCATAGGCCAGGGTCAGCCATCCGCTCCACCGGGAAGCGGCGCTCAGGTCTTCACCCGTCAGGTTCCGGATAAGATCCGGGATCACCGGGATGATCAGGCCGAGCCCGGTTACATCGATCAGTAAAGTCAGGAAGATAAAACGGATGGCCGCTTTGCGGGAGGGTGAAGCCATGGGTCAGTTTTGCGTGCGCACAAAATTGAAGGAAGACGGACAATTGACCTAGCGCCGGAAGGTAAATAGTCAGTTATTCCGGGCGAAAAGCCGGAAATTACCGGTAAACGGAGCCTATAGGAATTGGTCGTATGCTAATGGGCAGTAAAGGCAATCCTGCCTGGCTATGCTTATAAGATTGATCCTTAAGCTCATCCGTAAAATGAACCGTTTTCGGGCAGCCCTTTCTGTTTAATTCTCCTACCTTCGAAAAGAGCGAAACCCGAACAAGCTGAGCGATTCATGACAGGAATTCCCCAATAAGTCCCATTTTCGCCCGACCCTCCCCCTACCGAAAGCTGGCCACCTCACTGGCCACCAAACACAACGCGCTGAAACTGAGGCATTTTCTGATCATCGTATTTCATTTATCCCTGATTCAGGAAATGGCATCGCATTTGACCTTCATTTCAACCTAAAGCCACGCGTATGAACCTTCACGATTTTCACACCCTGCGTAAAGAGCAACAGCAGGATTGCCTGCTGAAGATGGGAACTTTCCTGGCGGAGCGTTCGAACGGTACTTTCCGGATCATGCTCTACGCCCTGGATGATTTTTATGTGGAGGTTTATTTCTTCAAGGACAGCAATAAGGCTGCCTGGTTCAAAGCGTTCCATTCTACGGATGCCCTGGCTCCTTACCTGGAGAAAATCAATCTTTCCAGCCTGCTGCTGGAAGTATTTTCTTCCCGTGCTTAATTCCATAGAAACCTAATAAAATTCAGGGATATGCCCGGACTGAATCAACCTGGAAATACTTCCGAAACACCGTCGCGCGTCCATGCAGAAACGCCCGACGGCAAACCGGCTCCCCTTCATCACGTGGCCAACGAGAACCCGCGGGCCAATGAAAACCTGGACGAAGAGGCTATTACCGATGCTGCTGCAGCAACCACCGGCAGCGAGATCACCGATGGCGAAGACGCCTGACCCTTCCCCTGTATTTACTCCCGGATTACGCGGAAACCGGTAGCTTCCACCGGGTCGATTTCCTGTACGCGCACCTCCGTAACAACCGCCCTGGCCGAACCCGTACGGCACCAGGCAATAAATTGTTCCACCGCTTCGGCCGCACCGCCGGCCACTGCTTCCACGCTCCCGTCCGGGCAATTACGCACCCAACCGTGCAGCCCCAGCCCGGCTCCCTTATCCCGCGCCGAAACCCGGTAAAAAACCCCCTGCACTTTTCCGCGGATCTGCAAATGAACGGTTCGCATATATTGAATTTTAGCGGACCCTGAGTTACCGGTCCGTTACATCCTGCAATATTAAGGCACTCTTTCACTTGACCACCGTTTCCGTATATTGCACTCATCCCATTTACTATGCGCATCATCCTCTTCCTGATTGGTACCCTCCTCCTGGGTTCGGGTTCCGCCTTCGCCCAGACCTTTCACCTGCTGATCGGCACCTATACCCAGAACGGCAGCAAAGGGATTTATGTCTACCGCTTCAATGCAGCTACCGGTACTGCGGAGTGGGTCTCTAATACCGACAGCCTGGATAACCCTTCCTTCCTGGCCGTTTCCCCCGACCGCAAGTATGTATATGCCGTTAACGAAACCGGCGGCGACCAGCCCGGCGGCGTTACCGCTCTTTCCTTTGACAAGGGGAGCGGGAAATTGTCGGTACTGAACCGGCAGCCCAGCGGGGGCGATCATCCCTGTTATGTAACCATCACACGCGACGGAAAATGGGTGATCGCCGGCAACTATACCG
>DATAGL010001052.1:0-8495 GCA_036263755.1 Chitinophagaceae bacterium
CACCGGGTGCATGCCGTTGTCGTTCATCTGGTAGATACCCAGTTCCGCGGTGCTGCCAAACCGGTTTTTCAGCGTGCGCAGGATGCGGTAGGCATAATGGCGGTCGCCTTCGAACTGCAGCACCGTATCCACCATGTGCTCCAGCAGCTTCGGACCGGCAATGCTGCCTTCCTTTGTAATGTGCCCGATGAGGAAGACCGGCGTGTGGGTTTCTTTGGCAAACTGCTGGAACTCTGCCGCGCATTCACGGATCTGCGAAACGGTGCCGGGCGAGGAATCAATGAAAGGCGATTGAAGCGTTTGAATGGAATCCACGATGATCAGCTGCGGCTTCAGTTTCTTGATCTCCTGGAAGATCGTCTGCGTGGAGGTTTCCGTGAGCAGGTAAAAGTTCTCGTTGCGGATGCCGAGCCGGTCGGCGCGCATCTTGATCTGCTGCTCGCTTTCTTCACCGCTGATGTACAGGGTGACCACGTCGGCCAGTGAAACGCCGATCTGCAGGAACAGCGTGGACTTGCCGATGCCGGGTTCACCGGCAATGAGTATGATGCTGCCCGGAACGATGCCTCCGCCCAGCACGCGGTTCAGTTCTTCATCGCGGGTGATGAGCCGCGGCTGCTCTTTTGTTTTTACTTCATGGAGTGCTGTTGTCCTGCGCCCCGTTGCTTCCGGTGTATACTGCTGCCAGTCGTTGCGTGCGTTGACGCGGACATCTTTCTGCACGAGTTCTTCGGCGAAGGTGTTCCATTGCTCGCAGGAGGGACACTTGCCCAGCCATTTGGCACTCTCATATCCGCAGTTCTGACAAAAGAAGGCGGTCTTAATTTTAGCCATGATCGAAAGAATAAAATAAATGAAAAGTAGCCCGGGATCCTGTAAAAAAGGGAAGGAAAAACCACCGGGGAGCGGGAGAAAATAGAACGTAAAAAGGGCCGATCTGACGATCGACCCTTTTACTTACTAACCCATTAATTCTAGCACTAAATTACAAATCTGCGCCACATTACAAAATTATTTTTTGCGCCTGTGCATAACTTTTGCATGTTTTTAGGGATTGTCCGATCGGGAACCTGTGCCTATAAGTTATTGATAATCATACAATAAAAAGTGAGCGGAAAATATCAGGCCTCCCCATTTGCCTGTTAAACTGTCAGGATCCTGAAAGGATTTCCACAGGACCTGACAAAACGTTAAGCGTTGGGTTAAAATGTTGATTTTTAGTCCGGAACCGGGTGATTGGAAACAGATTTGATGTATTCCTCAGAAAAAAGAATGACACCTTCCATAATGATCGTTTCCCTGCTGTTCATCGGGATCAGCATGGTTGTTTCCTCCATACTGAAGAGCCGGTTTGCGGCCTTCAGCAAAATTCCCCTGGCCGCACGCCTGACCGGCCGGGAGGTGGCCGAAAAGATGCTCCGGGAAAATGGCATATATGACGTTCAGGTCATTTCCACCCCCGGCTTCCTGACCGACCACTACAATCCGGCCAATAAAACGGTGAACCTGAGCCCGGAAGTGTATAATAACTATAGCGTAGCGGCCGCGGCCATTGCCGCCCATGAGTGCGGGCACGCCGTCCAGCACGCCCGGGCCTACGCCTGGCTCACCCTCCGGAGCAAGCTCGTGCCTGCCGTGCAGTTTTCATCCACCATTGTCAACTGGATCCTGCTGATCGGTGTGCTGATGGCTTCTTCCGGGAATACGACCCTGCTGCTGATCGGTATCGGCCTGTTCGCCGTAACGGTGGTTTTCTCCCTGATCACCCTGCCGGTAGAGTTCGATGCCAGCCGCCGGGCCCTCGCCTGGCTCAGCCATACCAACGTAACCACGGCCCAGGAATACCCGAAAGCCAAGAACGCCCTGACCTGGGCGGCCATGACCTATGTGGTCGCTGCCCTGGCCGCCATTGTCACCTTGGTGCAGTATGTTCTGGTGTTTTTAGGCAGCCGCGACCGCGAATAATTCCATATAAGGATTTTATCAATGCGTCTTTTTGAGGCGATTTTTTAAAGCCATGCAGCAAAATGCATGGTTTTTTTGTTCTGTTAAGAATATCTTAATTCCCGCTTACTCAACCTCAAAAAGCAACTATGCAAAAACTTAAACGCCTGTTCCTTTTCCTGGGATTGCTTTTGTGCATGCATTGGACGTATGCCCAGACGCCGGTGACCGGCAAGGTCACCGACCAAAACGGAGCCCCGGTGGCCGGAGCCACGGTCACCATCAAGAACACCAACCAGTCCACCGTAACCGACGAAGGCGGCAACTTTACCATCAACGCTCCGGAAGGGGCCGTGCTGGTGATTTCGTTTGTCGGCTACCAGTCGGTAGAACGCCCGGCCGGGGCTAACATGACCATCTCCCTGGCACAGGGCGGCGGCGACCTCGGCGAGGTGGTGGTGGTGGGCTACGGTACCCGCCTGCGCCGGGAAGTAACCACAGCCATTGCGAAGGTATCGGGCCGTGAATTCCAGAACCTGCCGATTTCTACCTTTGAATCGGCCCTGCAGGGACGCACGGCCGGGGTATTCATCAACCAGGGCAGCGGAAAACTGGGCCAGGGCATGAGCCTCCGGGTACGGGGCGTTTCCTCCATTTCGGCCAACCAGCAGCCTTTTATCGTGATCGACGGCGTACCGGTGGTGTCCCAGTCGCTGGGCAGCGCTACCGAGCCCGATAACCCGCTGGCCACCCTGAACCCCGACGATATCGAATCGATTGAAGTGCTGAAGGATGCCGCCTCGGCCGCCATCTACGGCGCCCGCGCCTCCAACGGCGTGCTGCTGATCACCACCAAATCGGGCCGTGCCGGCAAAACCCGTGTCAGTGCCGGTTACTTTACCGGATGGAGCGAGCCCACGCGGAAGCGCGAGTTCCTCAATGCCGCCCAGTACCGGGAGCTGTTCGGGGAAGCCGTTAAGAATTCAACCTACAACCTGAACCATCCCACTCCGAACTCCGACGCCTTCTTTGAAAATGCCGACGAGGCTTTTGAATTCCTGACCGGCTATACCGACTGGGCCGATAATCCCAATGTCGACCAGAACTGGGCCGATGAAGCCTTCCAGAACGGGGGCATCAGCCAGTACTCCGTTTCAGTGAACGGCGGCGACGCCCGCACGAAGTTTTTCCTCAGCGGCTCGTACAACAAGCAGGAAGGCATCATCCTGAACAACGCGCTGGACCGCCTGAACGGACGCTTCAACATCGATCATGCCCTCAACCAGCGCTTCCGGGTAGGGGCCAATATCAGCCTGGCCCGCAGCCTGAACGAGCGCGTGTCGGCCGATAATGAGTTCTCCAATCCCATGCAGCTGAACGCCCTGCCGCCGATCCAGCCGAAGTTTGATCCGGCCACCGGGCAGCTGAACCGCAATACCATCTACTACAACAACCTGATCGACCAGGTAGCCAACATCAACGACGCCCGTACGTTCCGTACCATCAGCTCCATTTTTGCGGAAGCCCGCCTGGCACCCACCCTCGTGTTCCGCACGCAGGCCGGCCTGGACTACAACAACCTGCTGGAGGAAACCTTCTGGGGACGGCAGACGCTGGACGGCGCCCCTACGGGCCAGGCCTACGGCAACCAGGTATCTGCTTCGGTCCTGACCTCTACCAACACCCTGAATTTTGCCACCAGCATCGGTGAGCGCCACGATGTGGATGCCGTAGCCGGCTTTGAGTACCAGCGCGGCCAGTTCAACGGGGTGAGCGCCACGGGGCGCGGCCTTCCCAGCGACCGGTTCAAGCGCCTGGGCAATGCCGCCATTTCGCTGGGCACGGGCTCGCCGGAACCGGAAGGCTATGTCTTCCAGTCCTTTTTCCTGCGCGGCAACTATAAATTCAGCAACAAGTTCCTGCTGGGCGCCACCGCCCGCCTCGACGGATCGTCCCGGTTCAGGGGTGACCGTTACGGCCTGTTCCCCTCGGTGTCCGGGGGCTATATCATCAGCGAGGAACCGTTCCTGGCCAACAGCGCCCTTTCGTTCCTGAAATTGCGCGGCTCTTACGGCTCTACGGGCAATGCCGAAATCGGCAACTTCAGCGCCCTGAACCTGTACACGTCCACTGCCTATGCCGACCTGGCCGGTATCATTGCCGCGCAGATCGGTCCGGATGAAGGCCTGACCTGGGAACGGACGGACCAGCTGAACATCGGCCTGGACTTCGGCCTGTTCCGCAACCGCATTACCGGTGAGATCGACTTTTTCACGAAGAACACCAAAGACCTGCTGCTGAATGTGCCCTTATCGCTCGTCAGCGGTTTCACGAGCATTACCAAGAACATCGGCAGCATGCAGAACAAGGGCTGGGAACTGGTGCTGAATGCACAGATCCTGCCGGGAGCGTTCAAATGGAATACTTCATTCAACATCTCCACGTACCGCAACAAGGTGACCAGCCTCGTGGTGCCGGTGCCGCCCGGCGCCCGCACACTGGGCCGCCTGGCCGTGGGCCAGCCCTTCGGCCAGTTCTTCGGCCTGAAGTATGCCGGGGTGGACCCGAACAACGGAGATGCCCTGTATGCCCTAGAAAACGGCGGTACGACCAATGACCCGACGGATGCGCCGGATATGATCATCGGCAACCCGCACCCCGATTTTTACGGAGGCCTGAACAACCGGTTCAGCTATATGGGCTTCGACCTGGATGTGCAGTGCCAGTTCGTGTCGGGCAACGACGTATACAACATGGCCGGGTTCTTCCAGTCGGTAAACGGCGATTTCTACGACAACCAGACCGTGGACCAGATGAATTACTGGCGCAAGCCCGGCGATGTGACCAACATCCCCCAGCCCCGCCTCATCGATGCCAACGGTACGGAAAAGTCCTCGCGCTGGGTAGAGGACGGATCCTACTTCCGGGTGAAGTCGGTGAACTTTGGATACAACCTGCCCCGCAACATTCTGAACCGGTTCAAGATGGAAAACATGCGCGTGTATGTGGCGGCCAGCAACCTCTTCACCTTTACCGATTACACCGGTTATGACCCGGAAGTGAATGCCACGTATATCGGCGGACTGAACCTGGGCCATGACTTTTATACGCCGCCCCAGATCAAGACCATCAGCGTAGGCATCAACATTGGCTTTTAACCCAACTTAATCAGATACAACATGAAGATCCTAGTAAAATATATGTTGCTCGGCGTGCTGGCCGGAGGCCTGCTCCCGTCGTGCACGAAGAACCTGGACGTAACCCCTCGCCAGTCCATCGAGGCCGGCGAAGCCCTGCTGACCCCGGAAGACGTGGATATTGCCATGATCGGCGGCTACAGCGTACTCGGAAGCGCGCCGCTGTACGGCACGAACCTGAACATCATCGCCGAACTGCTGGACGGCCCCGGCCAGAATTTCTGGCTGGGTACCTTTACGGGTTACCGCCAGCTGCGCTCACGGTCGCTGACCGCCACCAATTCGGAAGCGCTGCGTACCTGGTCGGCGGCCTACTCCGCCATCAATGTGGCCAATACTATCCTAGACGCCCTGAACCGGGGCATCGTCACCGATGCCGACCAGCGCAACACCTTGGAAGGCGAGGCCCTGCTGATGCGCGCCCTGATGCATTTTGAGTTGGTGCGTCTCTATGGCCGGCCCTGGGACCCTGCCGGCAGCAACAATGAGCCCGGCCGCGGCATTCCGATCCGCACGAAAGCCTCCCTCAACGAAGTCACCGCCCGGGAAAAGCAGCCGCGGAACACGGTAGCCGAAGTGTATGCCCAGGTGATTACCGATATGATGGCTGCCGCCGGCAAGCTGCCGGAGGAAAACGGCACCCGGTTCAACAAATATGCAGCGTATGGCTTCCTGGCCCGGGTATACCTGCAGAAAGGCGACTTTGCCGGCGCGCGTGATGCGGCCAACGAAGTCATCGAGAGTGGCCAGTTCCAGCTGAACGCCTCGGTGCTGGCGCCCTTCACCAACAAGAACACCAGCGAATCCATCTTCGAGATCCAGCAGAACGAGCAGAACAATGCCGGCACCGCCAACGACGGACTGGCTACCTTCTACGCCAGCCTGCCCGGTATCGGCCGGGGCGACCTGGAAGTGAACGAAGGCTACCTCGATTATTATGAGCCCGGCGATATCCGCGCCTCCGACTGGTACTACTACGGGGCGGAAGGCACGGCGCGTCCCCAGACACTGATGAGCGGCAAATGGCTTACGTTCGGTACCAACATCCCGGTACTGCGGCTGGCCGAAATGTACCTCATCCGTGCGGAAGCGAACCTGCGCCTGGGTACGGACGTGGGTGATGAACCCGTAAACGATATCAACCGCATCCGCAGCCGGGCCAATGCCACGCTGCTGAACAGCGTGACGCTGGATGATATCATCGAGGAGCGGAAGCGGGAGCTGGCCTTCGAGGGCTTCAGCATTCACGACACCAAGCGGCTGCAGGAAAGCTCCGGTTCCCTGGAGTGGGACAGCGACGACCTGGTGTTGCCGATTCCCCAGGTGGAGATCGATGCTTCCGAAGGCATCATTACCCAGAACCCCGGATACTGACACCTGCTTTGCGATTATAAAAAAAGCCCCGCTTCGGCGGGGCATTTTTTATAAAATCGGTGATGATGTTCAGATGAGCTTGATCTCTTCGTTGTTCTGATCGAAGAAGCGGAATTCGGTGAGGTGGGAATTCGTATCGGCTTTTACCTGGATGGATTGTTTGAACTTGCGTTTCCATTTGGCCGCTTTCGACCACATCCAGCCTTTGGTGAGGTAAGCGTACACGATGGGGTGCACCACCAGCGTCAGGTTCTTGTGCTTGTGGGTGAACAGGTAGCTGAGGTTCTTTTCGATCTCGTCTTCCAGGATAAGGGCGGAAGCGATCTTGCCGGTACCGTGGCAGGAGGGGCAGACTTCCTGGGTGTTGATGTTCACTTCGGGCTTCATCCGCTGGCGGGTGATCTGCATGAGGCCGAACTTGGAGATGGGCAGCACGGCGTGCTTCGCCCGGTCGGGCTTCATGAAGTCGTCCATGGCATCGATGAGCTTGCGCTTGTTCTCGGGGAGCTTCATGTCGATAAAGTCCACCACGATGATGCCGCCGATGTCCCGCAGGCGCAGCTGCCGGGCGATTTCCTCCGCCGCTTCCAGGTTTGTTTCCAGGGCATTCTGCTCCTGGTTGTTGCTGACGCTCTTGTACCCGCTGTTCACGTCGATCACGTGCAGGGCTTCCGTGTGCTCGATGATGAGGTACGCACCGCTGTTCAGGTTCACCGTTTTGCCGAAGGAGGCCTTCACCTGCTTGGTGATGCCGAACTGGTCGAAGATGGCGGCGCCGTTCTGGTGGAAGGTAACGATGTCGGCCTTTTCCGGGGCGATCCGCTGGATGTAGCTTTTCGCATCGGTATAAATGTTCTTGTCGTTCGTTACGATCCGGTTGAAGTCTTCGTTCAGCAGGTCGCGCATGATGGAGG
The DNA here is from genome assembly GCA_036263755.1 of Chitinophagaceae bacterium. GTDB lineage: Bacteria > Bacteroidota > Bacteroidia > Chitinophagales > Chitinophagaceae > Flavisolibacter. The sequence goes on from DATAGL010001052.1 coordinate 7,430, forward strand.
TCGTCTTCGTCTGCTCGCTGAGGATCTTGGTGGGCGGCGTGGCGCCTTTCAGATTCTTCTGGATCGTGTCCCAGGTGTTCATCAGCTCGGAGAGGTCTTCATGCAGCTCGGCCGTGTTCTTTCCTTCGGCGGCGGTGCGGACGATGACACCGAAGTTCTTGCGCTTGAGCGCTTCGATGATGCGCTGGAGGCGCTTGCGCTCCTCGGCGGAATGGATCTTGCGCGAAACGGCGATGATGTCGTTGAAGGGGGTGAGCACCACGAAGCGGCCGGGCAGGGAGATCTCGCAGCTGAGGCGCGGGCCTTTGGCGGCGATGGGTTCCTTGAGGATCTGCACCAGGAGGTTGGGTTTCCCGCTCAGTACTTCAGAGATCTTTCCGGTCTTGATGATTTCCGGTTCAATTTCAAACTGCGTAAAGTCGAACCCGCCGGGCGCCTTGTCGTTGATTGCCTGCTGGGTAAATTTCAGGATGGAGCGGGCGTAGGGGCTGAGATCGGTATAATGCAGAAAAGCATCCTTTTCGTAACCCACATCCACAAACGCTGCGTTCAGACCGGGTATGAGTTTTTTTACTTTTCCGAGGTACAGATCACCCACCATAAACCGGGCATCGCCCTTTTCGCTGTGCAGCTCCACCAGCTTTTTGTTTTCCAATAATGCTATCTCCACGCCAAGCGGGGTAGCATTAATAACTAATTCTTTGTTCACATTACTACAGCTTTAAGTATTAGGATGTAGTGTGGCCGATTGCAGGCTGCTTACCGTAAACTGCAGCAAGAAGTGGGGCAAGTTGATGGGATGGTTACAAACCAAACGGTATTCTGGCAATCGGCAAAAATAGAAAGCCGGGAACGTGCCGTTCCCGGTAATTCGGAGGAGAACCTACTTGTTTCTTTTCTTATGACGGTTCTTTCTTAATCTTTTCTTGCGTTTATGGGTCGCAATCTTATGACGTTTTCTTTTTTTACCACACGGCATGTTGTAATAATTTATTAATTGTTAATTATTTGCTTAATTCTGAAATCCGCTGTTGCACTTCCTGCTGGAGCCCGGCATTTTTGATCA
>DATAGL010001053.1:0-3151 GCA_036263755.1 Chitinophagaceae bacterium
CGATATCAGCGATACGGGAGATATGAGCCACCCCGGCGTCAATACCGGCAACGATCAGGCAGCCGGTGCCGCCCGCAGCGACAGCGCCCAGCGCAAAGCGGGGATTCCCGACGAGCAATAAAAAAAGAGCCCCCTGCAGACGCAGGGGGCTTTTCTATATGCGACCAGAAAACTAGTAAAGGGAAAGGGCTGGTGTGGCCTGCCCTGAGGTCCGGGTGGTTGCCCGGAGGCCGGTTAGTTCCGCAATGTGTTTTTCGAACTGGAGATTCGGCTGGAAGCAGGCAAACTCTTCACTGAGGCGAAGGATATTCCGCTTATAAGTGCCGTCGGTCAGCACCTGGCGAACCGCCTTGCCCACCTGTGCGGGCGTTGGGGTTTCAGTACCGAGGTTGATGCCCAGCTTGAAATAACCGACCCGCGCGTTGATTTCGTTCTTTCCTTCATGCACACCGGCCACCACCAGTGGCAGTTCGTTTTCAATGGCCAGCAGCACGCCACCGTAACCGCCATTCGTTACATACACGTCCGCATAAGGCATGATATCGCGGAAGGGAATAAAGTCCTCGATGATCAGGTTTTCCTGGTGGTAGCGGGCCCGGAGCGCCTGCGTTCCGTTGCCCCCCGTGGTGGCCACCACGAGGCAGTCTGTATCCTTAAAGGCTTCCAGTACCGGTACAATGATCTTATCGGTTTCACGCTCTACCGTACCCTGGGTCACCAGCACCACTTTATTGTATTGATGCAGTCGTTTGTCATACCAGGGCTTCTGTTCTTTCGGTTCGGAATAAGGCAGGAGCGGCCCGATGAAACGAACGTTTTTGCCCAGGTCGCTGCGCTTGTATTCAAAAGCCGGCGTACCGCTCTGCAGCAGCAGCGTGGCCTTTTTAACCAGAAGGTCAAAGCCGTTGGTGCCCTCGAATGAAATACCATGCTCTTTCAGAAGGCCGCGCATGACAGCATTGGGGCGGCGGAACAGCACCCGGTCGGCAAACCAGCGCAGGGCATGCTGTTTCAGGCGGCCGAGAAAGGAAGTGGAGGGCGTCATGCCCAGGCCGCCCGGTGGCAGGTCGCGGGAGGTTTCTACCAGGGGTACGATCCCGATGGAAACGACCGGCTTGTTCATTTTCTCCCGCACAAAAGGGATAGCAGTGAAGGTGCAGTCGGCTACCAGCACATCAAAGGGAAAATGCTGGTGGATCTCCTGGATATCCGCCAGGTACTCCACGGAGCGCAGGATGAAAAAATGCTCCAGGTCAAAACAAAGTCTTCCTACCTGGCTTTTGATCTTGTTGCGCTGCGGAAAGGTCTCTTCCAGAATATCACCGGTGACTTCCATTGCCTTGACAAAAGGATAATGACGAATGCCCAGTCGGCCCAGTTTATCGCTGTAGGTTTTGGATGTATACCAGCGTACGTCATAACCCTGCTCCTGCAGGTGCACGGCCAGTCCGGTCAGCGGATTGAAATGACCGTCGGCCGGCACACAGGCAAAGAGTACGCGCTTTCCGTTCATCCGGATGGTGCGTGCTTTCGTGTTGGGGGTAAGGGTTTCGGTAAGCTTCATAAGCAGTTAGTTTTGGCTGGCGGCCTTTATTCCGGTAAGGGTGGGTTGGTTTTGGTTGCGTTCTGATGCAATGTTACGCTGTGCGCGAAGCAGGGGAAAGGTGCGGGTGTACCAACCGTATCAACGGGAAAATGAACCGGTGAAAGCCGGCGATGAACGGAAGAACCTTGCAGGGCAGGCAGCAATACCGTATTTTGAAGGTCAATTTCCGTTTATGATCCGGTTCACCGCAGACATCCAGCAATTCGGCCGACAGGGAGAAAAAACCGGCTGGACCTACATTACCCTTTCCGCCGGGCAGGCGGCTGAACTGAAGCCCGGGAATAAGAAAGGCTTCCGGGTGAAAGGGAAGCTGGACCAGCTGGCTATTAACGGGGTAGCCCTTATGCCCATGGGTAACGGCGATTTCATTCTTCCGCTGAATGCTGCTATGCGCAAGGCCATCCGCAAAGGAAAGGGTGATCGTGTGCAGGCCAGCCTGGAAGAGGATCATTCGGAAGTGCCGCCACCGCCCGAACTGCTGGAATGCCTGGAGGACGAGCCGGAAGCCCTGGCCTTCTTCAACAGCCTGACGAAAGGGCACCAGCGCTATTTCACGAACTGGATCCTTTCGGCAAAAACCGAAGGCACGAAAGCCGGGCGGATCGCGCAGACGGTCAACGCGCTGGTCCGGAAAATGGATTTCGGCCTCATGTTGCGTAGTTTGAAAAAGGACCGCGAAGACCTGCCCTCCCTTTGATCGGGCATGAGTACTCTTCAGATGGATTTCCCTGAATCATTAATCAGCAGCACGATCCTGTATGGACCGCTGCAGGAATGTCCTTTCCAGGTCAATGCCGGACTATGCCCGGCCGGGAAAAGGTAAGCTTTCAACGGAAGAGCTTCAGGCATACGGGGCTCGGCACCTCGATCGTTTTGCCGGTGGCCCGGAGCAAACCGGTTTTGGGATTGCGGCGAAAGACCACGATGGCATTGCTGTCGCGGTTGGCCACCAGGAGAAAGTTCCCGCTGGGGTCAATGGCGAAATTGCGGGGATGCACGCCCAGGGTAGGCTGGTATCCTTTGAGGGTCAGCTTGCCGGTCCGGGAATCAATGGCAAAGATGGCGAGCGTATTGGCATCGCCGCGGTTGGACGCATAGAGGAACCGGCCATCGGGTGATACGTGGATGTCGGCGCTGCCCTTGGCCCCGGTATAGGTGTTGGGATGCGTTGCTTTACGGTCGAGGGAGGTGAGTTTACCGTTCGCGTACCGGTAGGCCACGACGGTACCGGTGAGCTCTTCCACGAGGTAAGCCCATTTTCCGTTGGGATGAAATGTAAAGTGGCGCGGGCCGCTTCCCGGTTCACTCCGGACAAAGACGGGCTGCGCCGGCTGCAGGGGCTTTTCCGCCGCCGGCTGGAAGCGATAGGCCATTACTTTATCCATGCCCAGGTCGGGTACGTAAACATAGCGTTGGTCCGGGGAAAGCACGGTAGCGTGTACATGGGCCTTTTCCTGGCGTTCCTTGTTGGCGCCGGTGCCTTCATGCTGAACCAGTTGCACATAGGGCTGCAGGCTGCCGTCTTTCGCCACGGGCAGCAGCGAA
>DATAGL010001054.1:0-5003 GCA_036263755.1 Chitinophagaceae bacterium
CGGTAGCCCGCCGTACATCGTACACCATACATCGTACACCGGAAAGTGTACGCCCGCCAAACCGTTCCCGCTCACTTATGGCCCTCAATTTGTATCGTGATGGAAAAACGGGTTTATGATCGAAAAGCAAAATATCAACGGCAAAGACATCTGGCTGAAAGTGGATGCCCATCCGGTGCAGCGGGAAAACCCCAACATCATTCCCACCGAATATTTTACGGCCAGCTATTACACGGAAGAGCCGGTTTCCGATGGCGTAAGCGGTACGCCCGTCCAGGACGAGGAAGGCGAGCCGAAACTGTTTGAGTCCCCGGTGGCGGCGCTGACGCATGCGCGGAAGAATGCGGAGCGGGGGGTGTAGGAGAACTGTTTACGAGTTCACAAGTTCACGAGTTCACGAGTTTGCATGTTTGCATGTTTGCATGTTTGCATGTTTGCAAACCGGAGTTGGAATCCGCAAGAAAATAAATGTTTTTTGGTTGTTATGAAAGCTTCCCGTTCGGGAGGCTTTTTTCTTTAAAAAATAAAGCAAGCTGCCCTGCTTTGGCCAATAGTGGATATAAACGAAAGGAGCAGCATAGCTACTCCTTTCAAAAACTTATGAACTGTTCAATCAGTAAACGTAGAAACAAGCAAACATGCAAACATGTAAACGCCTGGTTGACCAAACTCGTAAACTTGTGAACCCGTAAACTGATCAACTGATCAACAGCTCAACTTCTTACTGCTTGATCACCTGCATCGTCTCCACCCGTCCGTTGCTCCAGCGGATGGCCAGGGAGTAAACGCCGCGGCCCAGGCTGCTCATATCCAGCGGGATCTGGTTGGGACCGGCACTGACACCGGATTCACGCTGCCATACCACCACTCCGCTGGCATTGACCAGCGACAGCTGCACGCGGCCGGCTGCCTGGGCGCCCAGGCGCACGGTAGCTGTGCTGTATACCGGGTTGGGGTTCACCTCCAGGTTCAGCTCGCTGTTGCAGGGTGCCTGCAGTACATTGCTGGCTACCCGGTCGCTGTCGCTGTTCACTGCAGTGATGCGGAAAAAGGCATTTTGTACGTTCCGGTTCAGGGTAAAGCTGTAGTCTTCATTCCCCGTACTGTATCTATGGGCCGGCACTGTTCCTACGGCTTCCCAGTTGCGCTCGTTGGTGCTTTGCTCGATATAGTACCGGTCGGTCTGGGAAGTGAGCTGAAGGGCCGTCCAGCGGAAGGTAATGCTGTTGCCGTCGCAGCGTGCCTGTACGGCCCGGATACGGGTATGTGGTTGCCCACCTACCGCGGCTGCGGTTTGCAGGCTGCCCCGGTTGCGGCGCGCGGTTGAATCCACCTGGCCGTACCGGTTATGGAACGTGGGGTCACCGATCGGCACGCTGCCGCCCTGACTCCAGCGGATCGGGGTGCCCGGGCGGATCCGGGCGGTTTCCTGCGCAAAGGCGCCTGCTGCCAGCAGGCACATACATATCGTCACACACACATTTTTCATCTGCACACATTTTCCGGTGACGCCGGGGTATAGGTAAAGAGGGTAAATCCAAAGTCGTGCCGGAGAAAAAAGGCGGATGTGCGGATGTGCAGATGTGCAAATATGCAAATGTGCAAATTGGAGAACGCGTAATTCATCTGTCTGCTTGCTTATACACTCTTATGGGAAGCTACACATTTGCTTATTCGCACATCTGCACATTTGCCCATTTCCTCCCTCTTTCCTTTTCGGAAAAAACATGCTATTTTCTGGGGAAATCAATCTTTATGCGGGCCCGCTCCAAAGCCGTCAACGGTTACGTGGTTTATGCCGTCGCCGGCACCCATTCCGTTTCTTTTGCCATTGATTTCCGGAAAGCCGATACCCGGGGCCTGCTGGGCTTTGCCGTGGAGCGGATCGATACGGTAAAGGGCGAGCGGCGGTTCATGGACGGTTATAAAGTGTTCCGGTCGTTGATTCCGCACCCCGGTGAGGACACGGTGGTCAACACCTACAGTCACCCGGTGCAGAGCTTCGTGTGGGATGATTTCACCTGCAGCGACGGCGTGGCCTACCAGTACCTTTTTTACCCGGTAAAGGGCAGCCCCGGCCACCTGCTGCGCGAAAAGCCGGTACCGGTTTCCATTTCCACGGAAGTGCTTTTTTCCGGTACGGAGCACGACATCTTTTTCAACCGCGGGGCTGCCAGCAGCCAGGCCTACCGGCGCCGGTTCTTCAACCTGCCCCCCGAAAAGATCAACGACCCCCGGATGAAGCAGCAGGCGCTCGACTGGCTGAGCCGCCAACTGGATGAGGCCCTGCTGCAGTTCATCGGCAGGGCGCGCAAGGGAGAAACCCTGCTGGGCTGCTTTTACGAATTCCATTACCCGCCGGTGGTGGAGGCATTTAAAAAGGCGATGGACAAAGGCGTTGCCGTCCGCCTGATCATCGACGCCAAGCGCAATGCAGCGGTGGGAGAAGAAGGGCCGGAAGGCTTTCCCCGTACGGTGAACCTCGACACGCTGCAGGCGGCCGGCATATCCACGGCCCGGACAGCCGGAGTAGTGATCCGCCGGGAAGCCAACAGCGGCTCCATCCAGCACAATAAGTTCATCGTACGGATCGGTAAAAGCGGAAAGGCTGCCGATGTGTGGACCGGCTCCACCAATATTTCCCTGGGCGGCATCCACGGGCAGACGAATGTGGGGCATTGGGTACGCAACCGCGCCGTGGCGGAAAAGTACCGGGCATACTGGGACCTGCTGAGCAGCGACCCCGGCGGCCGTCCCGGCGATGACCGCGCTACCGTACGCCGCAGGAACGAGGCGTTCCGGGAAGCCGTGGAAGCGTTGCAGCCCACCATCCACTGGACTTCCCGGGACGATATACCGGCGGGGATCACGCCGGTGTTCAGCCCGCGCAGTGGGACCGCCATGCTGGAAACCTACGTGCGCATGCTCGACAATGCCGAGCACATCGGGTGCATTACGCTGGCTTTCGGCATCAACGCCCTGTTCAAGGAGTTCATGAAGGACAATACCCCCAAAAGCGCCATCTCTTTCCTGCTGCTGGAAAAAGAGGACAAGCCCCGGAAGAACAGCCGCACGCCCTTTGTTTTTATCGGTGCCCGGCAGAACGTGTACCAGTCCTGGGGCGCCTACCTCGAGGACGACCTGTACCAGTGGACCCGCGAAGTATCCACCATCGGGCTGGGGCTTAACCGGCACGTGGCCTACATCCATTCAAAGTTCCTGCTGGTAGACCCGCTGGGCGACGACCCGGTGGTAGTGACCGGCTCGGCCAATTTCAGCGAAGCTTCCACCAATGAAAACGATGAGAACATGCTGATCATCCGCGGCAATACCCACGTGGCGGACATTTACTTCACCGAATTCAACCGGCTGTTCCATCACTATTACTTCCGCGCGGTCTACAAAAAGCTGAAAGAGCAGCGGCGTACCAGTTCGGAGAGCATCTTCCTGCAGCCCGATGACCGCTGGCTGAAGAAATACGCCCCGGGCAAGCTGCGGTATAAGCGGGTGGAGATGTTTACGAAGATGGGGAAGGGAAATATGCAATAAGCAATACGCAATTTTCAATGTTCAAATAAGAGAGAGAGAACAGACGAACAAGGGAGGGAACAGACGAACAAGGAATGTCGATTGAAGATTGATGAAGTAAAGAGACAAGTTTAAAGGCTGGAATTAAGAAGGGTATAATGTCCTCATTCCTGCCATATTCACTTCCCCCTTGTATTTCCTTCGCTATTCTTCAATCGACATTCCTTGTTCGTCTGTTCTCTTCCTTTTCGAGCCTTGAGTATTGAACATTCAATATTGCGTATTTCCTCAGGAATTCTTCACGCTCGTCCTTGCTTCTTCCCGCAGCGTTTCCGCATCCCAGCCGGCGTCGCTGAGGCCCGGGCCTTCGGCATCGGCCTGTACGATGAGCTCGATCTCTTCAATGAACTGGCGGGCCGTACTGATGTATTCTTCCTGGTTGCGGATGGAAGCGAGCTTCTTGAGGTTCTTTTCATCGTGCCGCAGGAAGGTCTTGGCGAGGCGGCGGGCCGTGTAGCTGCGGTAGCCGAGCAGGGTCATGGCATCCACGCCCATGCGCACGCTGGTGTCCACCGATTCGCGGTACACGTTCATCATGCCGGCATTCATCAGGTCGTAGGCATCGTAGCGGTGGGAGGAGCGCACTAGGATGTGCAGGTGCGGGAAATGCTTTTTGATTGTTTCCACCATTTCCAGCCGCTTGGGTGCGTCGTCGATGGCGATGATGATGATCTTGGCCTCGGCCGCGCCGGCGGCATGCAGCAGGTCGTGCCGCGAGGCGTCGCCGTAATACACTTTAAAGCCCACGCGGCGCAGGATATCCACCCGGTCGGAATCGAGGTCGAGGTAAGTGGCCCCGATGCCGGTGGCGCGCAGGAAGCGGCCTACCGTATTGCCGAAATGCCCGAAGCCGGCGATGATCACCGGGTTCTTCTCCTCTATATTATCGGCCGCCCGCTCCACTTTTTCATTCGTGCCGATGCGGGGCAGGATCAATTTCTCATTAATTAGCAGCACCAGCGGGGTCACTGCCATCGAGATCGCCACCACGGCCACCAGGAACGCGGCGGTATCCGGCGGCAGGATGCCGCTTTGCTGGGAGAAGGAGAGGAGCACGAAGGCAAACTCGCCCACCTGGCTCAGCGATACCGAAAAGATGAAGTTCTGCTCGGCGCTGATGCGGAACATCCGCCCGAGGGCCAGCAGCACGCCCGTTTTGATCACCACCAGTCCGAGCACGGCGCCGAACACGGACCCGGGCTGCCGGGCAATGAGCCCGAAATCGATGGAGGAGCCCACGGCAATGAAGAACAGGCCGAGCAGCAGGCCTTTGAAGGGGTCGATATCACTTTCCAGCTCGTGCTTGTATTCGCTGTTGGCCAGCACCACGCCGGCCAGGAACGCTCCCAGCGCCGGGCTCAGTCCTACCTTGGTCATCAGCACGGCGATGCCCACGATGATGAGCAGGGCCGATG
>DATAGL010001055.1:0-2557 GCA_036263755.1 Chitinophagaceae bacterium
CCCATCTGCCCAGTGTTCAATTTGAATGCCAACCACCGTATCCCGTGCCAGGAGGAGCTGCCGGTTGGGGGCGGGCTTTCCGCCCGGTCCGGCTTCGCCCCGGTTCCAGCCACCCCGGGTGAACTTGTATTCGTGGGCGCCGGCCGGCAGTGAGAGGCGCAGGGAATAGCGGCCCGGGGCATCGCGCTGGAGCCGGCCTTTTTCGGATTGCGGGTTCCAGCCGTTGAACGAACCGGCGATATACACCGCTCCGGTGTCGTTGGTCCGCGCAGGAGTTTCCAGCCGGAACTCTACCATAACCTGCGCCTTCGGCCCGAGAGCGCCGGCCAGCAGCAGGAGACAGCAGAGGATCCGTTTCATGTTTTTATTTCAGGGTGGCCAGGAAGCTCTTTACCTGTTCGTGGATGGGGGCGCTCAGCGGTACCAGCGGCAGCCGCAGGACGTTTTCCATGAGCCCGAGCTCGTGCAGGAACGCTTTTACGCCCGCCGGGTTGTTTTCGGCAAACAGGAGGTCGAAGCCGGTCAGCAATACCGACTGCAGCGCCCGGGCACGTACATATTCGCCGCGGAGGGCGCACTGCACGAGGGCGGAAAAATCCTTCGGAAAACAGTTGGCCGCCACCGAGATCACGCCGTCCATGCCGCAGGCAATGAGCGGAAGGGTCAGGTGATCGTCGCCGGAAGTCACGAGGAAGTCGCCCGGGCGGTCGCGCAGGATGTGCATGCACTGCACCATGTTGCCGCTCGCTTCCTTGATGCCTACGATGTTCTCCACCTCACGCGCCAGGCGCAGCGTGGTGGCCGCCGTGATGTTGGATGCCGTCCGTCCCGGTACGTTGTAAAGAATGATGGGCCGGGGCGAAACCGCCGCCAGCGCCTTGTAGTGCTGGAAGATGCCTTCCTGGGAAGGCTTGTTGTAATAGGGAGAGGCCGAGAGCACGGCGGCCGCGCCTTCGAGGGGCAGGGTTTCCAGGCCGCGGATCACCGACTGGGTATTGTTGCCGCCGATGCCCACCACCACCGGCAAGCGGCCGGCTGCCGTGGAACAGGTAAAGCGGATGATTTCCTTTTTCTCTTCGTTGGTCAGGGTCACCGATTCACCGGTAGTGCCCAGGGTCACGAGGTATTGAACGCCGCCGTCAATCACGAATTGAATCAGTCGGGCCAGCGCGTCGTAGTCCACGCGGTTGTCGGCGGTAAAAGGGGTTACCAGGGCTACGCCGGTACCCTTGAGTTGGTCGCGTAATAACATATAGTGCAGTGTCCGGCGGTGGTGGCTGGAGCCGCCGGACCGGTTTTACGGTTGAAAAATGCGGTGAATATGGAAAAGATCAAAAAGCCCTTCGGTGCGGGCCCGGCGGATGTCAGGCGGGGTCTTCGGGAAGTTCTTCCCAGAAGCCCATCCGGCTGAATTTTTCAATCCGCTGCTGCACCCGCTCCTCCGCGGGCACGCCCTTCAGCTCCTTCAGCACGGGCAGGAGGTATTCTTTCAGGATGCGGGCCGACTCATCGTAATCCCAGTGGGCGCCGCCGTCGGGCTCGGAAATGATCCCGTCGATAAGGCCGAATTTCAGCATATTGTCGGCGGTGAGCCGCAGCTGCTCGGCAGCAATTTCTTTCTGGGCCCAGCTGCGCCACAGGATGGCACTGCAGTTTTCCGGTGAAATGACGGTATACCAGGAATTCTCCATCATGAACACGCGGTCGCCGACCCCGATGCCCAGGGCACCGCCGGAAGCGCCTTCCCCGATGATCACGCAGATCACAGGCACTTTGAGGCGGATCATTTCGTAAATATTGCGGGCAATGGCCTCGCCCTGTCCGCGCTCTTCGGCTTCCAGTCCGGGATAGGCACCCGGCGTATCGATGAGGGTAATAATGGGCTTGTTGAACTTTTCGGCCAGCTTCATCAGGCGCAGGGCCTTGCGGTAGCCCTCGGGGTTGGCCATGCCGAAATTGCGCATCTGGCGCATCTTCGTGTTGATGCCCTTCTGCTGGCCGATCACCATCACCGTTTCTCCTTCCAGCCGGCAAAATCCGCCCACCATGGCCTTGTCGTCCTTCACGTTGCGGTCGCCGAACAGCTCCACGAAATCGGTGGTCATCTTGTCGATGTACTTCAGGGTATAGGGCCGGTCGGGGTGCCGGCTCAGCTGCACCCGCTGCCAGGGCGTGAGGCTTTGCGTCAGCTCCTTTCGGCGCTCCGCGATCTTTCCTTCCAGCTGCACGATCGTATCGGTATAATCAAACTTCTTTTGCTCCGAAGTCTGCTTTAACCGTTCGATCTCGTCGATCAGGTCTTTGATCGGTTTTTCAAACTCCAGGAATTGCCGGTTGACGTTTGAGGGCATAGTCTGTTTTGTAGTGAGCGCTAAAATTAGGGAGAAATGAGGAATTGCGGCCGTTTTGAGCGAAGGAGGAAGAGTTGATCTGTTGAAAAGTTGAGCGGTTGATAAGTAGTGAAATAAGCAATAGGCAATGTGCAATAATCAATGTTCGGATTGATGCGGGTTTTATTTTTTCGGACGGGCTCAGAGGTGGAAGAGGGGTTTCGCGC